>JAOUGR010000360.1 GCA_029857655.1 Gammaproteobacteria bacterium
TACGGGATTGGCGTCACGCGCATCGTGGCGGCGGCGATCGAGCAGAATCACGACGAGCTGGGCATCGTCTGGCCCGCGCCGCTCGCGCCGTTTCAGGTTGTCCTCGTCGCACTCAACTGGGTGAAGTCGGAACGCGTGCGAGACGCAAGCGAACTCCTGTACCGGGACCTGATGCGGGCAGGCATCGAGGTGCTTTTCGACGACCGCGACGTGCGCCCCGGGGTCAAGTTCGCCGATGCCGAACTGGCCGGCATTCCGCATCGCGTGGTCGTGTCCGAACGCGGTCTCGACGCCGGCCGCCTCGAATACCGGCACCGGCGCGCGACCGGGAATGAGGAGATCCCGATGCCACAGGCCGTGGAATTTATCAGCTCCCGGATCGCGGCGGATCGCTGAGGCGCAGCCCGGCCATGGCGCGGATCGCATTCCTGGCATCACTCGCAGTCGCCTGCATGGCGATCGCGCAGCCGTCGATCGCGGACGGCCAGCGCGACCCGGGCCTGCGCCAAATCATCGCCGCGGCGATCAGCGACAAACCCTGTTTCGAGGACAAGTACGACGACGTCGTCTGGTACGCAGTGATGCAGCCGCGCGTCGAAAAGCGCCTGCGCCAGAAAACCGCAGACCTGCGTCTCGGCGACGACGTCAGCGCGGCCGCCCAGCGGATCCTGCGCTCCGTGCATTGCGAGTCGAGCAGGCAGTCAATGCTGCGCGACCGGCCGCAACTCGTGCTCGCGGTGATCGATGTCGAAAGCGCATTCGATCCATTCGCCGTTTCCTCGGCCGGCGCGGTCGGGATGATGCAGGTCATGCCGTTCTGGCCGCAGGAGCTCGGACTCACGAGACGCGACCTGCTGGATGTCGAGATGAACATCCGCATGGGCACCAGCATCCTCGCCTACTACCTCGAGCGCGAACGCGGCGACTACCGGCGTGCGCTCGCGCGTTACAACGGCAGCCTGGGACGCCGGACCTATCCGGACCTGGTGCTGAACCGCCTGAACTCGCGCTGGCAACGCTAGCGCGTCGAGAATCCAGGCGGCCAATCCATCGTCGCAGGATTGATCATCTCGACCTCGACTGAGGTGACCTGCGCCATCGGCGGGCCGGTGTGCAGCCATTCGACCAGTTGATCGAGCGCGGCGATTTCACCTGCCGCGAGCACCAGCACACTGCCATCGGGCTCGTTACGCACCTGCCCGCGGATCGCAAGCAATCGCGAGCGCTCGGCCGTGCTTGCGCGGAAGTACACTCCCTGCACGCGTCCCCTGATCCGGATACGTCGCGCGGCGAGTGGAATCGAGCTAGAATTCACTGGTTGAACAATCTGTAAGTATCTAAGACCGTTGATAAAAGTCTAGCATAGGCGAGATCGCATGACCGATATCCTCGTGTTGTTCTATTCACGTCATGGCACGACCGCAGAGCTCGCGCGCCTGGTGTCACGCGGCGTGGACGCCGTTGTGGGCGCACGGGCAAGGCTGCGCACGGTGCCGCCGCTGGGCGCATCCGGCCAGCCTTCGGGTGCGCCGGCAGTGCCGGCGGAAGGGGCGCCCCATGCCAGTCACGACGACCTGCGCGAATGCGGGGGCCTCGTGCTCGGCAGTCCCGTGCGCTTCGGAAACATGGCAGCGCCCCTGATGGCGTTCTTCGACGGTACCTCGAGCCTCTGGCTGACGGGCGTGCTCGCGGGCAAACCGGCCGGCGCATTCGCATCCGGCAGCACGATGCATGGCGGCCAGGAAACGACGCCCCTTTCGATGCTCCTTCCACTGCTTCACCACGGCATGCTGCTGGTCGGCCTGCCATTCACCGAGCCAGCGATGTCGTCGACGACAGGCGGGGGCACGCCTTACGGCGCGAGCCGCGTCGTTCCCAATGGGACGCGCCCGGCGCTGACCGATGCGGAGCGGCAACTCGCCCAGGCCCTCGGCCGGCGCGTCGCCGAGATCGCGGTGCGGCTCGGCACCCCGGTGTGACGATCGATGAACGCGAATCGCGCGTGCCCAGGCTGGCATTCGGCGTCTGGCTGCTGCTGCTCGCCTCCATAGCCGCCTGGCCCTTCGCCGCCGCCGGCATAAGCCGGGTTACGACCGTCATCGCGTTACTGCCGTTGTTGCCGCCGCTCCCCGGTCTGCTGCGCGGAAGACGCCGGACCCTGCAGTGGACGCCGCTGACACTGGCACCGGCGCTCGCACTGACGTTGGCTGAAATTCTAGTCAATGCGCCTGCACGCGTGCCGGCGACACTGACCCTCGCGCTGATACTCGCGGCATTCGCGATCATCGTCGCTGCGCTTCGCATCATCCCGCGCGGCAGTTAGTCCGCGCGTTCGAGCACCTGCCGCACGAACGGAATAGTCAGCCGCCGCTGGGCGGCCAGCGCCTCTGTGTCGAGTTCATCGAGCAACCGGCACAACGCGGCGAAATCGCGCGGGGCCCTGCGCGTCAGATACGAGAGCGTATCGTCCGGCAACTCGAGGCCACGGTGTACGGCGCGGCGCCGCAAGGCAAGACCCTGGTCACTCTCCGCAAGTCGCTGCAGCGTGTGCACGACGCAGGCCGACATTCGCGAAGCCAGATCGGCGAGCGCAAACCCAACGCCCGCCGGCGGCGATTGCGCCGAGCAGGCAAGCCGGCCACCTGTTTCCAGGATTTCATTGTGGAGCGTGAACAGCGCCTGCTCCCAGGCGGGCTGACCTGCGATCGCATCGACGTCGTCGAGCACGACG
>JAOUGR010000361.1 GCA_029857655.1 Gammaproteobacteria bacterium
GCCTCCTTGCACATGAATTCGATCGCGTCCTGGTCGCCCAGCCAGTCCGAACCCTTGATCGTGTCGTAGAAGTGGAAGCGCCAGTCGTCCTCCCCCATGTTGCCGAGTGCCGCGCTGATTCCGCCCTGCGCAGCCACCGTGTGGCTGCGCGTCGGGAACACCTTTGTAACGCAAGCGGTCGAGAGCCCGGCCTCGGCGAGACCCAGCGTCGCGCGCAAGCCCGCACCGCCGGCACCGACGACGATGACGTCAAATTGGTGATCAATCAGCTCGTAAGACTTCATGCGCTGCCCACGGCTATCACCCAGATCGACCAGGCGATCGCGATGGCAGCCGCCCAGTGGGCAAGTTTCAGGAGTCGCGCCGTCGGCGCGTGCAGACGGCCGCCAACGTAATCCTCGACCACGACCTGCACACCAATCGCGGAGTGCCACAGCGCGCACAGCCCAAACAGCAACAGCAGGAACGCCTGCAGCGGATCGGCGATCCACGCAGTCACCGTCGCATGGTCGAGGGCCGGCAGATTCAGCAGCATGTACAGGAACCAGAATCCGAGCGGCAGCATGGCGATCGCGCTCGCGCGCTGGTTGCGCCAATGGCTTTTTGCGCGCGGATCAGGCGCCGCGGTTGTCGCGACTGAGGACACGCGATCACTCATGGCCAGGCCCAGAAAAAATTCCATGCCGACGCCAGCGTCAATATTGATGCCAGCACGGTCATGCCAACGACGACCAGGCCACTTCTCCTGGTCGCGGCCTTTTCGAAGCCGAGGCCGGCGTCCCAGGCCATGTGCCGCAATCCGTTGAACAGGTGGTACCAGAAGGCGCCCAGCGCCGCGACCAGCACCAGCCGCGCAGGTATGCTCGAAAGCCACCGGAGTACAGTCGCGTAGGCTACCGGGCCCCTGGCCGCCGCGACCAGCCAGCCGACCAGCAGCAGGCTGGCGGCGGACAGCGCAAGGCCCGAGATCCGGTGCAGGCCTGACAGCACAGTCGTGAAGGCCAGGCGGTAGACCTGCAAGTGCGGGGACAGCGGTCGATCGTGACTCGACATGTTCGGCACCTTCAGAAATCCATGCAACGGCCGGCCTTTTCCCAGTCGCCGTAGCGCGTCGGCTCCGGACCCGAGGGGCCTCCAATCTCCACCGGAACAATGGCAGCGGCCTCTCGCGAGGCTGTTTGGTCCTTGGTCGGGGTAGCTGAAGGGGGTGTGGGCTCAGGGGCTTGCATCACGGCCCATTCTGCCAGATCGTGATTCCACAGCCCAAGGTCATTTGCCGCGTATTTGACGAGATGCGCTGCGTTACGATGGGGACAATGCCGAAAACATCTTGCGCAATGCTGCCGGCATTTTCGGTCGTCGCCGTGTCGGGACGCGACGCGCGATCCTTTCTGCAGGGACAGCTGACAAATGACCTGCTCGGGCTGGAGCGCCACCCGGGCCTGCTGGCCGCCGCCTGCAATCGCGAAGGCAGGGTTCTCGAAGTCCTGCGGCTCGCCGCGCATGGCGACACTGTGCTGATCGTCGTTCGCCGTTCGCTGGCGGCACCGCTGGTTGCCCGCCTCGGCAGATTCGTCATGCGTGCCGAGCTTGCAATCGCAAACCAGGATGATGCGCTCGCCGTCGCCGGGCTGATTGACCCGATGCCGGGTGGAGCGAGAACCGCGGCGCAGGCCTCCGCATCTGGAATCACCGTGATGGTGGCCGGCGCCCGCCGGCTGTTGCTGGTGGGCCCACCGGCAGTGCTGGAAACCGTCGTTCAGGACTGTGATCCGGTCGGACCCGGCGAATGGGAGCGCGCCTGCATCGAGGACGGAGAACCGACCGTGCACCCCGAGACTGCCGGCCACTGGATTCCGCAGATGCTGAATCTGGACCTGTTGTCCGCGGTCAGCTTCTCGAAGGGCTGCTATGTCGGTCAGGAAATCGTTGCGCGGACCCAGAATCTGGGCCGCATCAAGCGGCGCATGCTGCGCTTTGCGGGGCCGGCCGGCGCGACCTTCGCACCCGGGCAAATGTTGTACAGCGGGGAATCGCAGGCCGCGCAGCTTGTCGCTAGCTGCGATGGCCCGGCAGGCGCGGAATTGCTCGCGGTCACCGACCTGCGCTACTGCAGCGAACTGCTGGGATCCAGCAGGGGCGGCTCGGAACTGGTGCCGGCCGACCTGCCCTATCCAATCCCGGCGCCGGTGACAGCACTGGAGGCGTGAGAAACCAATGATTCAACGGCCCGCAGGCCTGCCCGCCGAGCGCAGCTAATCCGCCTCCGGCTCCTGGCGAAGCTGAGGGAACAACAGGACGTCGCGGATGCTCGGCGAGTCGGTCAGCAGCATCACCAGCCGGTCGATTCCGACGCCCAGACCTGCGGCTGGCGGCATGCCGTACTCCAGGGCCCGGATGTAGTCCGCGTCGTACAGCATCGCCTCCTCGTCACCCGCCTTCTTGCGGGCAGCCTGCGCTCGAAAGCGCTCGGCCTGGTCTTCCGGATCGTTCAGTTCGGAGAATCCATTGGCGAGTTCGCGCCCGTCCACGAAGAACTCGAATCGATCGGTCACGAACGGATCGGAGTCCCGCTTGCGCGCCAGCGGCGACACTTCAGCCGGATACGAATGCACGAATGTCGGCTGCTCCAGGTGATGTTCGCAGGTCTTCTCGAACAACCCGATCTGCAACTTGCCGGCACCGTCCTCTTTTTCCGGCGTGATGCCGTGCTTTTCGCAAG
>JAOUGR010000362.1 GCA_029857655.1 Gammaproteobacteria bacterium
CGGATGTTGTAGACGAGCAGTCGCACTTGGTGTCGGTACCCGCTGGGCGGCAAAAGACGTATTCTAGGCGCTGGATCCTTGCCAGGGGCGCGATCGTTGTCCGAAAGCAATCCAATCAGGCTGTTCGTGAGCCATCTGTACGCGCCCGACGAGGCGTACTTCCGCGTATTCGAATACCTCGAGAGCGCGATCAATTTCTTCTACAAGAACTGCTCCACCCCGGACGCGCCGCCCCGCAGCATGGAGCGCGAGACGCTCAAGGAGGACCTGCGCAGGCAGATCAGTGAGTCCGAGATCGTGATCATCCTGAGCGACCTGTTTGGCCGCGACCCGATCCTGATCGAGTTCCAGGCCCTCTATGCGAAATCCAGCGAAAAACCGGTGCTCGTCATGGAGCCGTTCGGGACCGGCAAGCCGGTTCCGAAGGAGCTGAGCGAGCTCGCTGACGACGTGGTCGGGTGGAACACGCGTGATGTGTCGGACAAGATCCGGCAGCAGGCGCGTCATGAGGACACGACCCGCTGGGACGTGATCGAGTTCAAGCTCGATTGATGCTGATCAGGGTCGGAATACGGACGGTCGTGTCCGTGGAGTCCTTGGGCCTGCGGCTACCCTGAGCATGCCCCGGTTCGCCGGTCTGGAGACTTGCCGCGGCTGCATTATCGGAGCCATTGACGCGATGCAGGGCGTCCAGGAGCGCCACGATCCGTGCGGCGCAGGCATCGGCCTCATCCAGCGACATTTTGCGCACAGTCGCCACTACGGCGCTCTCACCGCGCAAGGGACTAACCTGCGTCATACGCTTGCGCAGGCTCTCGAAGTCCCCGCGCAATTCACGGGGCATCTCGGACGCGGCCATATCTTGCAAGTGACGTGAGAAGGCGTCCGTAAGTCTTTGTTTTAGAGCAGCGGATTTGGCCAACTCAAGCGTGGCCTTGTGAAAGTTCTCCCAGGCGGCAGCACTCATGACGGTGTCCGTAACTCCCTGATTCACTAGCTAGTTCGAGTGCAATGGAACAATCCGGAAATTCAAGTCTGGACACCGCGATCGACCCTGGATCCCCGTTCCATCAAGTCGATACGATCTGAATATAGCGCGATTTCTGGAAATGTGAAGATATGTCGCGCGTATTTCTTGCGCTAGTTCATGAAATCAAGTTCTATACTTCTAGGATTATTGTCACAACGAGTCGTGATGAACCAGGCAGAGAACCGACAAGTCGTGATGCTGAGAGCGCTGGCGCAGCAGTCGCGGCTGCGGATCGTCAGCCTGGTTGCCGCTGCAGGCGCGAAGGGCGTCGCTGCGGGTGAGATCGCCCGAGCCCTGCGTTGCCCGGCGTCCACCTTGTCCTTCCACCTGAAGGACTTGAACCGCGCCGGCGTGCTGGAAGCACGGACCCGCGGGCGTTTCGTTATCTATGCGGTGCAGCCCGGGGTGCTCGAGGAGCTGGCGAAATTCATCGCTGGCCTCGGCATCGCCGCCGCTCCGCCACCCGCCAGGGCGCGCGCCGCGCGCAGGCGGCCGGCCGCGCAAAAGGGCGCTCGCGCTGACCGCAGCCAGCTGTCGATATTCGGTGACTGAGCGCGGCAGCAGCCTGCTAGTTGCGCACCAGGTGAGCGACGAAATCGTCCACTGCAGTAGCATCAAGCCGCGCGGCATCGGAGAACAGCGCGTGAATGCGCTGGCACTGCCGTTTTGGGAACAGTGCGGTCACCGCTGATTCGAATTTCCGTGCCAGCAGCGGGTAGCCTTCGGCGCGCCGCTTGCGGTGCCCGACCGGATAGTCCACCTGGATTCGCGGCGTGCTGCCGCCGTCCTTGAAGAACACCTGGATCGCGTTGCCGATGTAACGCTTGTCAGCCGCGTAGTAGTCCGCCGTGAATTGCGGATTCTCCCGCACCTGCATACGCGCACGAAGGCGGTCGATACGCGGATCGCCGGCTACGCCGTCCTCGTAATCTTCCGCGCCCAGGCGGCCGAAGATCAGCGGTACGGCCACCATGTACTGGATGCAGTGGTCGCGGTCCGCCGGATTTCCGAGCGGGCCGGTCTTGTCGATGATCCGCACGCCCGGTTCCTGGGTCTCAATGACGATGCGCTCGATCGAGTCGAGCCGGTCCTTGACCAGCGCATGCAGCTGCATCGCACATTCGACCGCCGTCTGGGCATGGAACTCCGCCGGGTAGCTGATCTTGAACAGCACGTTTTCCATGACGTAGCTGGCGAAAGGCTGGGGGTAGGAAAATGGCTGGCCCTTGAACAGCACGTCGAAGAAGCCCCATTTGGGCGCCGACAGCGCCGACGGATAGCCCATCTCGCCGCTCACCGCGATCAGCGCAAGGCGCAGGCCGCGGCTTGTCGCATCGCCGGCGGCCCAGCTCTTGCGTGAACCGGTGTTCGGCGCGTGCCGATAGGTCCGCAGCGTCCCGCCGTCGATCCATGCGTTTGAAACGGCATTTATGACCTGCTCGCGGGCGCCGCCGAGCATGGCGGTGACCACGGCCGTCGTCGCGACGCGAACCAGGATCACGTGATCCAGGCCGACGCTGTTGTAGGAATTCTCGAGTGCCGTGATGCCCTGGATCTCGTGGGCCTTGATCATCGCTGTCAGCAGGTCACGCACAACGAGCGGCTTGCGGCCTTCGGCGACCGCCTTGCGTGACAGCCAGTCAGAGACGGCAAGGATGCCGCCGAGATTGTCGGAGGGATGCCCCCATTCG
>JAOUGR010000067.1 GCA_029857655.1 Gammaproteobacteria bacterium
CGCGAAAACACGGCGCTGCATGATCGTGCACGAGGACACGATCACGGCTGGTTTCGGCGCCGAGATCGCCGCGGTCGTCGCCGAGCAGTCGTTTTTCCATCTCGACGCGCCTATCGCGCGTCTTGCGATGCCGGACGTGCCGAGCCCGCACAGTCCATTGCTGCTCGATGCGGTGCTGCCATCGGTTGAGCGCATTGTCGCTGCGATGCGCCGCATCGCGAGCGTCTGAACGATGTCCACGACAATAGATGTGCTGTTGCCGGTTGACCAGGCGGAAGGCACGCGCTCGCAGGTGCTGCGCTGGCTGAAAACGGTCGGTGAGTCCGTCAAGCGGCACGAGCCGCTGGTCGAAATCGAGACTGACAAGGTCACGGTCGAAGTGCCAGCGCCGGCCGATGGAATCCTGCAGGAAATAACGGTGGTCGAAGGCGTGGACGTGGAACCGGGCGCCCTGCTTGGCCGCGTCGCGCCGGCGGCGGCCGGTTCAGGCGTGCCAGCCGCTGCTCCCGCGGGCGCCGCTGCCTCGAAATCGGCGCCCGAATCGCCGGCTGTTGCAGCGAGGGCTCGCCGCGGGACGCCCGATCGCATGAGCCCGGCCGTGCGCCGGTTGCTGGCCGAGCATGGACTCGATGCCGACACGATCAGCGGCAGCGGCGCGGGCGGGCGGATCACCGTCGACGACGTACTGGCGGTCGCCGCCAGGCCTGCCGCGCCGGCAGCAAACGTTGCGACGCCCGCCGTCGACAAGGGCCCGGACGGAATCCGGCGCGTGCCGCACACGCCGATGCGCAGGCGCATCGCCGCGCACATGGTCGAGAGCCTGCTGCAGACCGCCCCTCACGTGACGACGATGTTCGAAGCGGACCTCGCGGCCGTGCTGGCACATCGGGCGGCGCAGCGGCAGGATTTTGAGCGGCGTGGCGCTGCGCTGACGCTGACGGCTTATTTCGTGGCGGCCTGCGTGGACGCGCTTCGCGCCGTGCCGGAAGCGAATGCCCGCTGGACCGACGATGCATTGTTGCTCAACGAGCAGATTGACATCGGTGTCGCAGCTGCGCTTGAAGGCCGCGGCCTGGTGGTGCCTGTGATCCGGAATGTCGCGGCGCTGGACCTGTTCGGGATCGCGGCGGCCCTTGCAGAACTGATTACGCGCGCCCGCGCGGACCGGCTGACGCCGGCCGACCTGCAAGGCGGTACATTCACGATTTCCAACCACGGCGTCAGCGGCAGCCTGATGGCGGCGCCAATTATCATTAACCAGCCTCAATCGGCGATCCTCGGCATCGGCCGGTTTGAAAAGCGCGCCGTAGTCGTGGAACGCGACGGTCGCGACGAAGTCGTCATTTGCCCGCGCTGCTACCTGACCCTGACCATCGACCACCGCGTGCTCGACGGTCACCAGGCCAACCGGTTCTTGGAGGTGCTGGTGGGGCGACTCGAGGGCTGGAGCTAGCTGCGTTTCAGCTGCGCACAATTGGCGCGCATAATGGCGGAATATTTCGATGTAACGGCGGCGCCAGATGCGCCGCGATTCGGGGGTTGACTTGTACACGCAGGGACTCGATTCACTCGGCAAGGATTGTCTGCGCGACGAGGCGGAAGAATCCGGCACGTTCGAACAGCGCTTCCAGACGCGGGTCGATGCCGAGGAGAAAATCGAGCCAAAGGACTGGATGCCAGAAGCCTATCGCCGGACCTTGATCCGCCAGATATCGCAGCACGCACATTCAGAAATCGTCGGCATGCTCCCCGAGGGCAACTGGATCACCCGCGCCCCGTCGCTGTTGCGCAAGACCATCCTGATCGCAAAGGTCCAGGACGAAGGTGGGCACGGCGCCTACCTCTATAGCGCGACCGAGACACTCGGCGTCTCACGCGACGAGTTGATCGGGCAACTTCTGGAAGGCAAGGCCAAGTACTCGAGCATCTTCAATTACCCGACGCCAACCTGGGCCGATGTCGGCGCGATCGGCTGGCTCGTGGACGGCGCCGCGATCATGAACCAGGTCCCGCTGTGCCGCTGCTCCTACGGGCCCTATGCGCGGGCGATGGTCCGCATCTGCAAGGAAGAGAGCTTTCACCAGCGCCAGGGCTACGAAATCATGATGCGGCTTTCGCGCGGCACGACGGCGCAGAAAGATATGGCGCAGCAGGCGCTCAATCGCTGGTGGTGGCCGTCGCTGATGATGTTCGGCCCGTCGGATGCCGAGTCGAAGCACAGCGCGCAATCCATGCGCTGGAAGATCAAGCGCTTCTCGAATGACGAATTGCGCCAGAAATTCGTGGATTACACTGTGCCGCAGGCTGAATTCCTGGGCCTCACGATTCCCGACCCGGACCTGCGCCGGGACGAGGCGGCACAGCATTACCGGTTCGGCACGATCGACTGGAATGAATTTGAACAGGTCCTGAAGGGCCATGGGCCCTGCAATCGCGAGCGGCTCGAGGCGCGGCGCCGGGCGCACGACGAGGGCCGCTGGGTACGGGACGCGGCCATCGCCCATGCCGCGAAGCAGGCCGCCAGGAAAAATTCACGCGCTGCCTGAGCGCCGGAGAATCGCATGACCGACAATTCGCAGGACTGGCCGCTGTACGAGATCTTCATTCGCGCAAGATCGGGCCTTGATCACAAGCACGTGGGCAGCCTGCATGCGACCGACGCCAGGATGGCGATCGAACACGCCCGCGATCTCTACACGCGGCGCCAGGAAGGCGTCAGCATCTGGGCGGTGCGCTCGAGCGACATCGTGGCATCGGACCCTGCCGACGCAGACACGCTTTTCGAGCCCGCCCGCGACAAGGTCTACCGGCATCCGACCTTCTACGACATCCCGGATGAGGTGAAGACGCTGTGATGCCGCACTGCGCCTACGTGCTGCGTATCGCCGATACGAGCCTGATCCTCGCTCAGCGGCTCGGCGAATGGGTCGGCCATGCGCCGGCGATCGAGGAGGACCTCGGGCTTGCAAATGTTTCACTCGACCTGCTCGGCCAGGCGCGCATGCTGTTGTCCTACGCCGGCGAACTAGAGGGCCGTGGTCGGAGCGAGGACGATCTCGCTTACCTGCGCGAAGAATCGGAGTTCCTCAATGCAACGCTGGTGGAACAGCCGAATGGCGATTTCGGCCAGACCGTCGTGCGCCAGTTCCTGGTTGACGCCTGGCAGCTCGAGCTCTACGAGCAACTGCTGGAATCGAAGGACCCGCGGCTCGCGGAGATTGCCGCCAAGGCAGTCAAGGAGACTCGCTACCACCTGCGCTACAGCGCCGGATGGCTGGTCCGGCTTGGTGACGGTACCGACGAGAGTCATGCGCGTGTCCAGGACGCGCTCACGAGGCTGTGGCCACTGACGGGCGAATTGTTCAGTACCGACGAGGTAGACCGCGAGATCGCACAGGCCGGCATCGGGCCGGCGGCGGAGGCGTTGCTGCCCGGCTGGTCGGCGCGGGTCGCGGCGGTTTTCGCTGAAGCACGCCTGGCTGCCCCGGTCATGTCGCCATTCAGCTGGCATGGAAAGCAGGGCCGCCACAGCGAGCACCTGGGATTTGTGCTGGCGGAAATGCAGTCCCTGCACCGCGCGCATCCCGGCGCGACCTGGTAACCGCATATGGTCGCAGCAGCCGCCCCGATCGGGGCTGAACCGCCACCGGCCCTGCTTGCGAAGTTGCGCCTGATCCTTGCCGGGGTCCCCGACCCCGAAATACCCGTGCTCAGCGTCCTCGATCTCGGCGTCGTGCGGCATTTGCGCGAACGTGCCGACGGCACGATCGAAGTCGGTGTGTCGCCGACCTATTCCGGTTGCCCGGCGACACCGGTCATCAAGGCGGATATCGTCCAGGCGCTCACGCACGACGGATTTCGCGCTGTCACCGTCGATGTGCTGTCTCCGCCATGGACCAGCGACTGGATCAGCGAGGAAGGCCGTCGCAAGCTGGTTGAGTTTGGCATTGCGCCGCCGGCGCAGGCGGTCACCAGCCCGCGCCAGCTGCTGCAGCCGGATCTCGCCATCGCCTGTCCGCGCTGCAATTCAACCGACACCAAGAAGCAGTCCGAATTCGGTTCGACACCCTGCAAGTCGCTTTATCGCTGCGAGTCCTGCCTCGAGCCCTTCGACTATTTCAAGTGCATCTGACGCCATGCTGAAGTTTCACCCCCTCAGGATCGTAGAGCGAACGGCAATTGCCGACGACGCGGTCGCGCTCGGGTTCGGGCTGCCGGACGAGCTCCGCGCCGAATACCGGTTCATGGCCGGACAGCACGTCGCGGTGCGCGCAGTGCTCGATGGACAGGAACAACGCCGGACCTACTCGATCGTGAATCCCGAAGGGTCAGGCCAGCTGCGGATCGGGGTGCGAACGCAGGCCGGCGGCGTCATGTCGCAGTACTTGACGGGCGGGCTCCATGTCGGCGATACCCTGGATGTCCTGACTCCCAACGGCAGCTTTCATGCAAGCATCGAACCGGCGCGCGTCGGGCATCGCGTCGCGTTTGCGGCTGGCAGCGGCATCACGCCTGTGCTGTCGATTGCCACAACCGTGCTGCGGCAGGAGCCGGCCTGCCGTTTCCAGCTTTATTACGGGAATACCAGCGCGGCGCGCACCATGTTCCTGGACGAGGTGCTGGCACTGAAAGACATATTCCTGTCCAGATTCTCCGTCTGTTTCGTCATGAGCCGCGAACCGCAGGAATTCGAGTTGTTCAACGGCAGGATCGACAAGGCCAAGGTGCTGGAATTTGCGCGCTACGATTTCGATGCGGCGGCAGTGGACGAATTCTTCATCTGCGGCCCCGGATCGATGAGCGACGAAGTCCAGGCTGCACTCGCCGGTCTCGGTGCCAGGGGGCGCGTCCACGTCGAGTATTTTGCGGCGACGGCAGCGCCCGCGGTTGCGCCGGCCAAGGTGTCGGCCGCCGCGCCAGCCAAGCCGGCCACGGCCAAGGACTCCTCGACCATCACGGTCGTCATGGACGGTCGGCGGCGCGCATTCACGATGCCGATGTGCGGCGAAGTGATACTTGACGCGGCAGGCCAGGCGGGTCTCGACCTGCCATTTTCCTGCAGGGCGGGAGTCTGTTCGACCTGCCGCGCGAAGCTTCTGAGTGGGACGGCCGAAATGGAACACAACGTTGCCCTCGAGGAGTGGGAGGTCGAGGCCGGCTATATTCTGTGCTGCCAGGCGCGCCCGACCAGCCCGGCGCTTGAAATCAGCTACGACGAATGACGACCGCTGCCGGAGTGCAGATGAAATTCACCTCGATCCAGTATTCGGTTGCAGACAATATTGCGCGGCTGACACTGAACCGGCCCGACCGGCTGAACAGCTTTAATTCCGCGATGCACGAGGAAGTCCGTCACGCGCTCACCCAGGTCGTGGAGGACGGCGCGCGCGTGCTGGTGCTGACCGGCGCCGGGCGCGGCTTCTGCGCCGGTCAGGATCTTGGCGACCGTGCGGTTGCGCCGGGTGCCAAGGGTGCTGATCTTGGGGAATCGATCGAGCGGAACTACAAGCCGCTGGTGCTGGCGCTGCGCAATCTGCCGGTGCCTGTCATCGCGGCGGTCAATGGTGTGGCGGCGGGGGCGGGCTGCAGCATCGCGCTCGCCTGCGATCTTGTGATTGCGGCGCGTTCTGCATCATTTGTGCAGGCATTCTGCCGCCTGGGACTGGTGCCGGACAGCGGCGCCACCTGGTTCCTGCCGCGGCTGCTCGGAAACGCCCGCGCCATCGGTCTCTCGATGCTCGGCGACAAGCTGCCGGCGCAGGAAGCGGCGGACTGGGGCCTGATCTGGCGATGCGTGGATGAAAGTGAATTCGTGCAAGTCGTCGACAAGCTCGCCGCGGAGCTTGCGCTGGCACCCACGCTGGGACTTGTGCGCACCCGGCAGGCGATCCTGGACTCCTGGCAGAATTCGCTGGCCGAACAACTCGATGTCGAGCGCGATTTTCAGCGGGAACTGGGTTGGTCGTCCGACTACGCCGAGGGTGTCACGGCATTCACCGGGAAGCGCCCGCCGCGTTTCAGCGGACGCTAGGAGATCGCGGCAGTGGAT
Organism: Gammaproteobacteria bacterium; assembly: GCA_029857655.1. Classification (GTDB taxonomy): domain Bacteria; phylum Pseudomonadota; class Gammaproteobacteria; order Steroidobacterales; family Steroidobacteraceae; genus SCUD01. The sequence continues at coordinate 6,050 of JAOUGR010000067.1, forward strand.
CGAAAACATCAGATCGCAAAGCTCGCGGCCGAGAAGCTTTACGACGCGGACCGGGCCTCGCAGATGCTCGGCATGACCATCGAATCGATCGCGCCAGGTTCAGCGCGTGTGACGATGCGCGTGCGCCCCGACATGGTCAACGGCCACGGCATCTGCCACGGCGGCCTGGTATTTACACTGGCCGACAGCGCATTCGCTCTTGCGTGCAATTCGCATGGCGACAACACTTTTGCTGCCGGCGCCGCCATCGAGTTCCTGGCGCCGGGGCGCGAGGGAGACCTGTTGACCGCGAGCGCCAGCGAACGCTGGCGTGCCGGTCGCAGCGGTATCTACGAAATCGAGGTGCGCAACGATCGCGGCGAGGCCATCGCGCTGTTCCGCGGCCGCAGTCACCAGGTTACCGGGAGGCTGGTCGATGAGTGAAGCACTGATCTGCGACGCGATTCGCACACCGATCGGGCGTTACGGTGGCCTGCTTTCCGGCGTTCGAACCGACGATCTTGCGGCCGTGCCGCTCACGGCACTGATGCGGCGCAACCCGTCGGTTGACTGGCAGGCCCTCGACGATGTCGTGCTGGGTTGCGCGAATCAGGCCGGCGAGGACAATCGCAATCTCGCGCGCATGGCCGCATTGCTGTCGGGCCTTCCGGTCACGGTGCCGGGCGTGACCGTGAACCGCCTCTGCGGTTCGGGTCTCGATGCGGTCGCGATCGCGGCACGCATGATTCGAAGCGGCGAGGCCGAACTCGTGATCGCCGGCGGCGCGGAGAGCATGAGCCGTGCACCCTACGTCGTATCGAAGCCGGAATCCGCATTCACCCGAAGTCAGCAGATGTTTGATACGACGATCGGCTGGCGCTTCGTCAACCCGCTGATGAAGCAGCAGTATGGCATCGACTCGATGCCGGAGACCGGCGAAAATATCGCCGCCGAGTTCGGCGTTTCACGGGCCGACCAGGATGCATTTGCGCTGCGCAGCCAGCAGCGCGCCTTGCGTGCGCAGGACGATGGCACACTGGCGGCGGAAATCACGCCTGTGACGCTGCCTGCCCGCAAGGGCGAACCGGTCGTCGTCGATCGCGATGAACATCCCCGTGTAACCAGCCTGGAGGCACTCGCCAGGCTACCCACGCCATTTCGCAATGGCGGAACCATCACGGCGGGTAATGCCTCGGGCATCAATGACGGCGCGTGTGCGCTCCTGATCGCAAGCGAACGCGCGGCTGCCCTTTACGGCCTCAAGCCGCGCGCGCGCGTGCTCGGCGCAGCAGTCGCCGGCGTCGAGCCCCGCATCATGGGAATCGGCCCGGCACCGGCGACGGAAAAATTGCTGGCGCGCCTCGGCCTGCCCCTGTCCGCGATGGACGTCATCGAGCTCAACGAGGCATTTGCCTCGCAGGCGCTGGCCGTGCTGCGCAGGCTCGGCCTGCCGGATGATGCCACGCAGGTGAATCCGAACGGGGGCGCCATCGCATTGGGGCATCCACTCGGCATGAGTGGTGCGCGCCTCGCAACCACGGCGACCTGGCAGCTCGCGCGAAGCGGCGGGCGTTATGGGCTGTGCGCCATGTGCATCGGCGTGGGGCAGGGCATTGCGCTCGCGATCGAGCGCGTCGGGTGAGCGCGCCGATTGCGGTCGAGCGTGACGGCGGTATCGCCGTCATCGTGCTCGATCATCCGCCCGTCAACGCGCTGGCGCACCGATTGCGCACGGCCTTGCTCACGGCAATCGAACGTCTAGACGCCGATTCGACCGTGCAGGCAATCGTCCTGCACGGGACCGGCAGAAATTTCATCGCCGGCGCCGATATCTCGGAATTCGACCAGCCTGCCCAACCACCGCTCCTGAACGAGCTGCTGCTGCGCCTGGAATCCTGCAGCAAGCCCGTCATCGCTGCACTCCACGGCGCGGTCCTGGGCGGCGGAGCCGAAACCGCGCTCGCCTGTCACTACCGCGCGGCGACATCCGACCTCAAGCTCGGATTTCCGGAGGTAACGCTTGGCCTGCTGCCAGGTGCGGGCGGCACCGTGCGCTTGCCGCGGATAGCCGGGTGGAAGGCGTCACTCGAGCTGATGACCGGCGGCAAGCCCATCGACCGCGATGCTGCGCAGGCCATCGGGCTGATCGATTACCTGATCGAGGGCGACGTGCGTGCCGGCTCGGTCGCCTGGGCGCGTGAACTCATCGCTGCCGGGGCACAGCCGCGGCGACTGCGCGATTTGCCTGCGCCTGAGGCGTCGAAGGAACTCTTCAGTGAATGGCGGAACGCAATGCCGGCTGCAGCGCGGCGTTTGCCGGCGCCCGGTCGCGTCGTGGATGCCCTGGAAGCGTCCGCGACGCGGCCTTTCGAACAGGCTCTCGGTCGTGCGAGGGAACTATTCGAGGAATGCCGCCGTTCCAGCGAATCCCGGGCGCTGCGTCATCTGTTCTTTGCGGAGCGCGGTTCAGGTTCAGACAAGGACGCGGCGCTACCGGTCGAGCGCGCAGGTGTCATCGGTGCCGGCACGATGGGCGCCGGAATCGCGATCAGCCTCGCGACGGCTGGCATCGCCGTGACACTCGTGGATTCGAAGCCCGAATCGCTCGCCGCCGGTCTGGCACGCGTCGCCTCGACAATCGAAGGGTCCACCCGCAAGGGACGCTTGACGGCGGCGGATGCTGCGGCCGCGGTTGCGCGGGTTCGCGGTGCCGGGGGATTGCAGGCGCTTGCTGCCGCCGATCTGGTGATCGAGGCCGTTTTCGAGAATCTGGAAATCAAGCAGCAGATCTTCGCGCAGCTCGGAAAACTTTGCCGGCCGCAGGCCGTGATGGCTAGCAACACCTCGACGCTCGACATCGACGCCATTGCGACGGCAAGCGGTCGCGCGGCCGACGTCGCAGGAATGCATTTTTTCAGTCCCGCGCATGTCATGCGCCTGGTCGAGATCGTGCGTGGCCGCGAGAGTTCGCGCGCGACGCTCGCAACGCTTCAGGCCGTGACCAGGCGCATCGGAAAGATCGGCGTGACCGTCGGCAACTGCTATGGCTTTGTCGGAAACCGCATGCTGTACGCCTACGGCCGTGAGAAGGAGCTGATGCTGCTGGAGGGTTCGTCACCCGAGGTCATCGACCATGCGCTTGAGGGATTCGGCATGGCGATGGGACCCAATGCCGTGGGCGACCTGGCGGGTCTCGATATCGGCTACCAGGCCAGGCG
>JAOUGR010000363.1 GCA_029857655.1 Gammaproteobacteria bacterium
CAGCCGTAGTGGATATCGCCATTCTTGGTATCCTGCCGGTATTCGGCGACCCGACGCCCGAGCCTGTACACGCCCTTGATGGAATCATCGCTCTCGAATGACAGACCGGTGCTCCAGCGTGTGTCGAGTGAAAAGAACGGCCGCTCCAGCACGAATGTCGCGCCATTGCCGTCGTCGCTGTCCGTCACCGTGATCGTGTCGCGCCAGCGGCTGCCTGCCACGTTGGGATCCACCCACTTGAGCGTATAAGAACTGCGGTCGACGTTATTGCTGTAATCAATCGCGACATGCTTGCCGTATCCGAGGAGGTTCAGTTCTTCGAGCTGGATGCTCCCGGAGTTTTTCCCTCCGGCGCGGCCGTACGAGACCCCCGGGTTGAGCGTCCACACGTCGTGCGTGACGACTTCAAGGTCCACAAGGCCGTCGTGATAGCCGACTACGCGAATCACCGGCTCACGGACAAAACGCAGGTCGCGCAGATTGCGCTCGGTTTCGTCGAGCAGGCGCCGCGAATAAGGATCGCCGGAACTGAACAGAAGCTGCGCCCTGATGGCGGACTCACGCGTGTCGATGTGCCATTGATCCGCAAGCCGAAAGATGGCTTTTTTCTCGCCGGGTTTATCCGGGTCAAATATCGGCTGAATGCGCAGCGTCACGCTGCCAATGCGCGCGCCCTGGGCCTCGAGTTCCGCGTCGCCGGGCACCAATTCTGCAGCCGCTGCCGGCACTGCGACCGGCCCAATTTCAGCGGCCGTCGCAGCCCAGGCGGCCAGCAGTAGCGCGACCGGCAGGCCGCGCATGAAGAACCGCATCGCAGCTGACTGCAGAAGGATCATCGACCCGCCTCGCGCAGCGCCGCTGGCGTGGCAGGGCCCGAAGCGTCCGATGGTTTGTAGCGGTGGGCGACGAAAAGCTCGTAGGCCGTCTGGTAGTAGGCGATTCCCAGGCGCTCGAGATCGGGATCCCGCGGCGCCGGTTCGTACAGGTCCGTTGCCGGATCGTAATGAAAATGGTCCACGGCTTTTTTCAGGCCGAAGACCACCAGGTGGCCGTCGCAATAGATCGCGACATCGTGGTTATGGTTGAAGAATGCAATGCGATGTCCTGGTGGCGCTGAAAGCACGTCCTGTCCGAAGAACGGGGCCTCGTAGGGCAGTCCGAGCAGGCCAAGTACCGTCGGCGCGACGTCGATCTGGGTCATCAGCGTGTCCACCCGCTGCGGCTTGACGTGCTTTGGCGCATAAATCATCAACGGGATCTCGTAGGTCCTCAATGGGATCAGCTGTGCCCCGTACACGCGCGCGCCATGATCGGCGACGACCACGAATATGGTGTCGTCAAACCAGGGGTGTTCCTCCGCCTGCCGCAGAAACTTGCCAAGCGCAAAATCGGCATAGCGCACGCCGGCTGCGCGGCCGCCACCGGATTCCGGAATTCCAAACTTTTCGAGACCCGGTCGGAACGTGAATGGCTTGTGATTCGACGTTGTCATGATGATCGAGAAGAACGGTTCACCTGCCGCGTGCAGTTGATCAAAGTGCGTCAGAGAACGATCAAAAAGGTCCTCGTCACTGACTCCCCAGACATTCTCAAATCGCACGTTTTCGATCTGGTTGCGGTCAAGCACTTCAAATCCGTTGCTGCCGAAGAAATAATTCATGTTGTCGAAATAGCCGTAGCCTCCGTACAGGAAACTCGTGTGGTACCCGAGCGAATGCATGACGGCGCCCCAGGTCGCAACGCCCTCGTTGTGCGGCCGCCGCAGGATCGACACCGTGGGGATCGGTGGTATTGAACTCGCCAGGGCCTCCAGGCCCCTCACTGTGCGCGTGCCCGACGCGTAGGTACGCGAGAACCAGAGTCCTTTTTGCGCGTAGGAATCGAAGAACGGGGTCATGTCCTCAGCCGAGCCATAGAGCCTGCTGAACTCGGCACCAAAGGACTCGCTCGAAACCAGCACCACGTTGAGCCTGCCGAGGCCCGCCGCACGCGCAGGGAAAACGCGGTCCAGGCGGCCTTCGGCCAGGCGGGTGAATTGCCCGCCACCGGAACTCAGCTGGCGCTCGAGCAGCGCGAGATTCTCGCTCGAGTCGGCGCTCGAGTAGTACGCGTGATAATCGATTTCACTGGTTGAGGCCGCGCGGAAGAAGCTGCTGATGCCGTTCTGGACGAGTTCGTTGGTAATGCGGCTCGAACTCAAGGAAAGAAGGTCGGTTGGATAGAATGGCGCGACCAGCAGCAGCACGGATGAATGGAGCAGCAGCGGTTGCAGGCGCTTTGTCAGCGGGGCACTGGCCATGGACCCGCTGCCAAAGCTGCGGCGAACTATCCAGAGTACGGCCGTCGCGATTGCCACGGACGCAAGCGCGACCCAGACCACCGGGTATTCCTGCCAGACATCGCCGGCAACCTCGGTCGGATAGGCCAGGTAGTCGAACGCTACCAGGTTGAATCGCGCGTCGAATTCCTCGAAAAAATACACTTCGGCAAACGCCAGGAATGCGATCAATGAAAGCGTCAGCCAGCTGCCGGTAGCGAGCAGCCACTGGTTGGCTCTCGAGTAGTGCCAGCGATCTGACGGCAGCGTTACGTAAAGGGCCAGGGGGGCCAGCAGGTAGGTCGATTCGACCAGGTCATTCACAAAGCCACCCGCCAGGATTGCCGGTAGTGTCCAGCCACCGACACCGGCGGGCAATCCGA
>JAOUGR010000068.1 GCA_029857655.1 Gammaproteobacteria bacterium
CTCGCTCGCCCTTCGCGCCGCGCACCATGCTTGCGGTCGTCGAAGCCGGAAGATTGCGGTCAGAGATCGAGCGGGCGCTCACGGCCGGCGAGCGGCTCGCGGTACTGGCGCGAAGCCCTGCGACGCTCGCATCGGAGCGGCTGGTCTGGCGTCAACTGGACAGTCGGCCGGCCGAATACGGTCGTGCGCTGTATGCGGCGCTGCGCGAACTCGACCGCGCGGGTGCTGCGCGCATCCTCGTGGAGGGAGTGCCGGGCGGCGAGCCCTGGGCCGCGATCGCCGATCGCCTGCAGCGCGCCGCCGCGCCGAGCGAGGACGGCGCGGTGACCGACGCTACCTGACCCGCACGTTCTCGATCAGGATCGAATTGATGTCGGCAATGCCCTTGTCATCGAGCGTGCCGGCTGCAAGTCGCAGGCGCAGCACATTCAGCAGGTAGTCGTAACGGCTGCGCGCGTAGTTGGTCTGCGCCTCGAACAGGCGCCTGCGCGCATCCAGCACGTCCACCGAAGTGCGGGTGCCGACCTCGTACCCTGCTTCGGTCGCCTGCAATGCGGTATTTGCCGATTCGACCGCCTGGCGCAGCGACTGCACGCGCGCGACCTCGGAATTGACGCCGAGATAGGCGTCGCGTGTCTCGCGCTCGGTCTGTCGCGCGGTGCGCTCAAGCCTTTCGCGCGCCGCCTGGTGACGGTACTGGGCCTGCCTCACGCGCGAGGAGGTCGCGCCCCCGGAGTAGAGCGGCACCGTCAACTGCAGGCTGATCGTCGTGTCCATTGAATCCGAGTCATTCGGGGCGCTGGAGCCTCCCGTGACCAGGTCCGAATTGATGTCAGTGCTAGAACGCGACGCTATCAGGTCAATGCTCGGGAAATGCCCACCGCGCTCTGAACTGACGTCCTGGCGTGTGATATCCGCAGCGAGCCGGCTGGAGGTGAGCCGCGCATTCTGGTTCATTGCGAGTTGCACCCAGTCGTCGGCATTGGCGGGATCCGGGCCGGCGAGCGGCATGTCGGCGCCGGGTCTCGAAAGCTCATCGAAAGTGTTGCCGGTCAGTTCGCGCAACTGTTCCTGCGCTGTCGCGAGATTGCGTTTGGCCTGAATCAGAGCCGCCGTTGCGGAATCGAACGCGGCCTTGGCTTCCTGCACGTCGGTCACGGCAATCAGGCCGACCTCGAAGCGTTTTTCCGACTGCTCGAGCTGGCGCGCGATCGCGTCGTGGGCCGCCTGCGCTGCCTCGAGCGTGTCCTGTGCAGCCAGCACGTTGAAGTAGGCTTCCGAGGTCCGCAGGACCAGGTCCTGCTGTGCCACGTGATAGTCCGCCTCGGCCTGCGCGCTCTCGGCGTCCGCGCGCTTCAGGGCGGCCCAGTTCTGCCAGCGGAATACGCTCTGCCGCAATGTCACGTCCCAGCTATTGCGTTCGCCTTGCCTCTTAAAATCTCCGGGCTGGCCTTGCGGGCCGAATGGGCTTGTCCCGTCCGAATCGCTGTCGTCGTAGCCCGCGCCCGCTGTCAACTGCGGCAGTAGCGCGGAGAGTGCCTGCGGCTTCGATTCCCGCGCCGCGAGTCGATTCGCTTCCGCCTCACGGATCAGTGGATCGTTCCTCAATGCCTGCTCGTAAACCGAGCCGAGGTCGGCTGCGCCTGCCAATGGCATGGCCGCGATGGTGGTCGCAAGCAGCAGCGAGCGAATGCAATGCCTGGTATTCATGCGAAGACTTTCCTTGGCGCAGGTTGGACAGGGATAACTACTGTTCTACTAGTGTATATCACCACATGACCTCCCGCAATGCCCCCAAATGGGTCGACGGGCGGCAACCTTTGGTCGGCTAAAAGTGAAAAAGTGCCGCCGGCGGGGTATTGCACAGGGGCTCGATACAGGTCTCGAACAGGGTTTCGGAGAGCCAGGCGTCGACCGCCGTGCGTGTGACGAGCCTTGCCTCCATGACCGGCTGCGAGCCGACCACGACAAAAAGGCGGCCGCCGACTGCAAGTGCGCGCTCGAAGCGTGGATCATAGACGGGCATCGAGCCGGTCACGGCGATCGCCTGGTAGTGGGGTTCAAAGCTGTGATCGAGCGCATCGGCGCATGCCACCCGGACGCGCGTGACGCCCAGGCGCTCAAGTGCGCGCGCCGCCCCGTCGGCAAGCGCGGCATGAATCTCGATGCTTTCGACGTCGCCACTGAGGTATTCGAGGCAGGCGGCAAAGAATCCGGTACCGGTGCCGACCTCGAGTACGCGCTCGCCGCGGTCCAGCCCCAGCGCCTGAAGGATGCGGCCCTCGATCCTGGGCCGCAACATGAATTCGCCATGCCCGATCGGTATGGCGGTATCGGCGAATGCGACTCCGCGATAGGCCTCGGGCACGAAATGCTCGCGCGGGACCGCCGCAAGTGCTTCCAGAACCCGCGGGTCGAGCACGTCCCAACCGCGAACCTGCTGGTCGATCATCTGCCGGCGAGCGGCATCGGACTTCTCAATCATGTTGTTCCCGGCCCTGGTCATCGGCATTAATACCCGAACCATTATGGTGAATCGCGCAGGGTCTTAGTACAAGCGTGAGATATGCTGCCGAAGACCGCGTTAAGACAACATATTCAACGGTTCCGCAGCTATCCAGCCTGCGACGAAACCGAAGGGGATGACAGGCCGAATGACGGTCCCGGTGATTGCTGGTGCCGGATTCGCGATTGTTGCCGCAGTGCTCGTCGTTGTCATCCTGTTTCAACGGCGCGCGCTGCGCCGGCTCGTGGACGAGGCAGAAACGGAGCATCAGACCGCCCGCGGGCGCGCGGTCGCCGGTGCCGATGTCGCACGCGCGATGCTGGCCAGCCTGCGCGAGCCCGCGCTTCTGCATGGCGAGCGGATCGAGGCGGTCAATGAGTCCTTCGCGACGCTCGCGGGCACACCCGTGGCAGACATGCTGGGGCGCAACCTGGCGGACCTGGTCGCCCCGGAGTATGCGGAACTCGTCTCCCTGACCATCGCGCGTGCCCTGTCGGGCGAATCCGGCCCGGCGATGACCGAGGTCGAGATGTCCGACAGCCACGGCCAGGTGACGCGCCTGGAACTTTCCGGCACGACACTTGATTCCGGCGGCCGCAGGATCGTGCTGCTGAGCGCGACGGAAATGCTGCCCCATCATGAATCGCCGGCGCAGCCAATGCTGCCGGGCCGCGCGCAGTTCGCGCTCGATTCGCTGGGCGAAGGCCTGATGACGACCGACGCACAGGGCCGCGTTGACTACATGAACAGGTCCGCCGAAACGTTGACCGGCATAAGGCGCGAAGATGCGCTCGGGCAGGTGTTCAGCGCGCTGGTCGGCTTTGTCGACGAGCACGATCGCCGGCCGCTGCCGGATCCCGTGCAGCAGTGCCTCGGCGTCGGCAGCCGCGCCACGCTCGGCCGGCGGGCGCTTATGATCGCGCGCGCGACCGGCAGTGAAATCGGGATCGAGGCGTCGGCATCGCCGATCCGTGGCGGGGAAGGGGAGATCGCGGGCGCCGCCATCATGCTGCACGATGTCAGCGAGTCGCGCGGTCTGACACAGCAGATGTCGTACCAGGCGAGTCACGACGCGCTGACCGGGCTGGTGAACCGCCGCGAATTCGAACGCCGCCTCGGCGAAGCGCTGGAAGTCGCGCGCGCGGGACGGCAGGGCCACGTGATGTGTTACCTGGACCTCGACCGCTTCAAGGCTGTCAACGACACCAGCGGGCACCTCGCCGGCGACAACATGCTGCGCGAGGTCGCGACGCTGATCCGCGAGGCGGTGCGCGATTCGGACACCGTTGCGCGTCTCGGCGGTGACGAGTTCGGCGTGCTGCTGGTCGGTTGCCCGCTCGACAAGGCCCGCCAGATCGCCGACGACATCTGGCGCGCGATCGGCGACTACCGCTTCGTCTGGAAGGACCGGATATTCAGCGTCGGGGTCAGTCTCGGGCTCGTCGAAGTGACCGGCGAGAGCAATTCGATGGAAGAGATCATGAATGCGGCGGATTCGGCCTGCTATGTCGCCAAGCGGCAGGCCGGCAGCCATGTTCACGTCTATTCCTCGCACGACGAGGCCATCGCGCGCAGTCGCGGGGAAATCCACTGGTTGCAGCGATTGCAGGCGGCGCTTCGCGACGGGTTCTTCGAGCTTTATCTGCAGCCGATCGAGCCGACCCGCCAGGGTTCGGTCGGCGGGCCGGCGATGGAGGTATTCGTGCGGCTGCACGACGCTGGCCAGGCCATCCTGCCGGCGGAATTCTTTCCGGCGGCGGAACGATATCGCCTGATGTCGCTGATCGATCGCTGGGTGCTCGGCGCGGCACTCGCGGCGCTGACGGCGGGCGCGATCCGGCTGCCCGCCGGGCGCAGCCTGTGCATCAATGTGTCCGGGCAGACGCTGGCCGACCCGACCTACCTGGAATTCGTGGTCGAGGAACTGGACCGCAGTGGCGTGATGCCACAGCAGATCTGCTTCGAGGTGTCGGAAACCTCGGTCATCGGCAATCTTGAGCAATCGCGGCGCTTCATCGACGTGCTGCACGGCATGGGTTGCCGCTTTGCGCTCGATGATTTCGGCACGGACCTTGGCGGCTTCGCCAACCTCAAGCAGTTGCCGATGGACTACCTGAAGATCGACGGGTCATTCATGCGCGACCTGGCGCGCGATTCGGTCAACCAGGCAATGGTCACAGCCGTCATCAGCATGGCACGCACGCTGAATTTCCGGCTGATCGCCGAGCAGGTCGAAGACCAGCCGGCGCTGGAGGCAGCACGCGCGATGGGCATCGACTTCGTCCAGGGCCATGCCATCGGCCGGCCGCGGCCACTCGCGCCCGCGGCCTGAACGGCTAGCGAGCCTGGTTCAGCGTGCGGATCTCGTCGTCCTGGCCGGTGAGCTGCCAGCGAATCAGCGAAACGGGGATCATGCCGGCACGGTTCACGTCGCCAAAATAGCGCTTGAGTGTGAACTCCGCGCCCAGCTTGTCCGAATAATCCTTCATCAGCCTTTCCAGCATGTACTTGCCGGTCACGTAACTCGAGCCGTAACCCGGCTGGCGCAGGTAGAGCTGTTGCTCGAAGCCGAGCAGGTCGAGGTCCGGCCGCATCCAGCCGCGTGGCGTCCACTTCACCTGGAATGCCTTGGCCTGCTGGATGTCGATCATATTGGCGTGTGCATAGAGTGATGCGAGCCCACGCGCAGCGCGCTGGGCGAGCATGATCCAGACGATTTCCCGCGCGCGAGGCGCATCGTCGTACAAGCCTGCGTGCAGCATGAATTCTTCCATCGCGGTCGCCATGCCCTCGGCACGGCTGTCCCAGATGTTGTACAGCAGCGCTCCTCGCCGGACCGGGCTCTCATGCGGATCGTCACGCATCTGCGCGAGGTCCCACCAGTGGTAGAAGTGCGTGTAAAGCGTCAGCGGTTCGTAATGTGTCGCGATGGCGAAGAAGTTCCGGGTCTCGATCGGCACGAATTCGCCCATTTGCGCGCGCAGCGCCGGGTCCATGTAATCGCGCATCGGGAACAGGTCCCTGTCCGCCAGGAAGGCGATCAACTTCGTGACCGCCTCGTTGGCGCGCAGTTCGTATTCCTCGGGTGTTGCGATCACCGGCATCGGCGGCAGCGCGCGATTCCGCTCTTCCTCGAGCTTCAGCGCGGCGTGCGCCCGCGCCAGTTCGCGCTTCAGGACGGCCACTTCCTCGTCCCAGGTCATCGGTATCAGGTGGACATGCTGCAGGCTCCAGCTGTAATTCTCCTTGCCGACGCCGGAGGGACCGTCTTTCGACGGCGCCTGCTGCTGCAACCATCCGACGAATCGCACGGTCGCTTCGCGCGCTGCGTGGATTGCCCGGCGCAGCGGCTTTCCGCTGCCCGTGGTTTTCTGCGCGAGTGCATCGAGCGCCTCGACCTGTTTCTGCATCGATCCGGTGCCCGTGACCCAGAGATCGCGCGCATTGCCGGTCAGATTCACCTCCGCCTGCCCTAGCAGCGCGGGGATGATGGACAACTCGGCAGCAAGCTTGGCCTCTGCCGCCGGCGAGAGCGGGTATTCGTAGGTCCACAACTCTGCCAGGTGGTGGTGCGTCGGGCCCTCGTGCGCGGGCGTGTCGCTCTGTTCGGTCCAGACAGTCGTGTAGAAAGCGGGGTCGCGCGCCCAGGGTTGCAACACCCGGATGTAGAAATCCATGCCGTTCATCTCGGCGCGCACGATCTGGTAATCGATCTGCTGCTCGACGGTCCAGGATGCGGGGTCGAAAGCCGCGAGCCGTTGCTGATACGTCTTCAGCTGCTGGTAGCGCTGCGCGAATGTCGCGGCCGTGTAGTCAGGTGCGCCATCGCGATCGGGCGGCTGCTCGAAGGCGCGCCATTCAGTGAACAGGGCGACCAGGTCCTGGTAACCGCCGGCACCGGCGGCCTCGGGCGAGGCGCCGGCCTGGGCCGTGATCATGATTGCGAGGGCCGCAATGAACGCAAATCGACGAAGTCCCGGGTGCAATTGCATGTGATGATTTCCAGGAGTTTTGGATCCGGCGACGGCAGGTCGCGAATGCGCCAACGTAGCCTCAGTCCGGTTGATTGACAAGCCGTCTTGAGCGGTAGCGGTATCCGGCGCTCGGTGCGCGGCATTTGCCACGCCGCCGGAGCCCGCTCAGTCGCTGGCCGTGGCGATCAGCGCCAGCAGCCGACGGATCAGCGCAGCGTGAGCATCGACGCGACGCTCGAGTGTCAAGGCAGCGGCGGGAGTTTCAAACACCAATACGGTTCGTGCGGCAGGCCCGGGCTGCACGCGGCCGTTCACGATGACGTCCTTGCCGCTCATCAATTCGTCTATGGAACTGTCGATGACGGGACCGATGATGCCTCCGACGACCGGCTCGCCGAATCGCGTCTCGCCGCCCAACTTGATCGGGACGCCGTTGTTCTTCAATACGCTCACGGCCTCGGTGGCAAGCGGATCGGCGAAACCGAGTTCACCCTGCGAATAGACGTAGCCCTGGTCGATGAGATTGTCCTCGTGCAAATCGATGCTGTAGAGCGGTGGATAGTCGGCGCCCGCACGCAGTACAAAGGCGGTGATGGCATCCGCTTCGGGACTCGAGGCCGACGCCGCCCGCGGACTGCCGGGATTATCGGGCGACGGCAACAGATGCGATGAATCGCCGACGCTGTGCCCTTCGATGAGGTCCGAATAGATCGCGACATTCAGGTAACGCCAGTTGCGCGCATAGCCCTGCGGATTCAGCAGCGGCAACAGGACCACGGGCCGCTGCCGGCCGAGTCTCGCGATGTCCTCGATTACGGCGGCAAGCGCGTTCGGTCCGGCTGGTTCCTCCCCGTGGATGCCCGCCAGGATCCAGACCGCGGCACCGCTTTGGGGCGAGCGCAACGCAATGATCGGAAGCGCCGCCGTCGCGCCGGCGGGCTGGGAGTCCGCAATGATTTCAAGCGTCCAGCCGCAATCGAGCAGCTTGAGATAGGAATGGTAAAGCGCTTCGATCGGCCTGCGTCCGTCTGCAAATGTCGTAACCCCGTCCGGCAATCGGAGTTTCGTCTCCTGGGCGCCGGCCGGCATCGCATGCACTGCAAGGAGCAGGAAAGCTGCCGTCAGAAGTCCATGGGCATGTGCCAAAGCGACGCCTTGTACTGGGTTGCGGCGATCAGAAATCCGCAGCGGGTGTCGCGCGTCGACGCGGCGGGTCGAAGAACGCGCCTTCGACCACGCGGCAACGCGCCATCACCCGCGACCACTTCAATTCGCGCTGATAGTAAATTTCGGCCCACAGCTCGTCACCGGGCAGGCCCCAGGGCATGTGCATCGAGGCGAGCGCGATATTCGACTTCGCCGACGGCGACCATTCCGCCGACGTGACGGTGCCAATCACGTTTTTCCTGTTGTCGTAGATGTACGCCGAGCGCGCGGGCTTGTTGCCCTCGATGTCGAGTCGCACCAGGCGGAAACGGGAGCCGCGCCGCTGTTCTTCGAGCAGTGCGCGACGGCCGTTGAAATTGGGCTTGCTGAAATCGACCAGCCGGCCGAGATCGAGCTCGAATGGCGACCGCGACCGGTCCAGCCGGATGGCCTGGTCGGCCGGCAGGAAGTCGACCTGCGCCTGGATGAAACCCGCCTCGATGCGCGCCACTTCGAGCGCATGGGTTCCCATCGGGCGGATGCCGTGATTCGCCCCCTTTTCAAACAGGGCGTCCCACAGGTCGAGTGCGCGGGCCGGTTCGATCCAGAGCTCGTAGCCCAGGTCGCCGGTGAATCCGGTTCGCGATACCATCAGTTCGGTACCCGCGAACGAAAAATACGCGATGCCGAATGGCTTCAGGCTCTCCACGCCGCTGCAGCCGATCCCCTTCAGCACCGCACAGCTCGTCGGTCCCTGCAGCGCGAGTGCGGCGACGTCGTGCGTGTCCTCGACGATCGACACATTGAACCCGTGAGCCGATCGTGCCAGCCAGTTCAGCTGGCGCTCCTGGGAACACAGGCGGTAATCGCCTTCGCGCAGGTGGAATATGGTGCCGTCGTCGATGACCTGGCCATTGTCATCGCACCAGACGCAATACCCGACCCTGCCCGCCTTGATCTTGGCGACGTCGCGCGTGATAAGGCGATTCAGGAAGGCCAGGGCATCCGGGCCCGTGATCCGGTGCTTTGTCATCGGCGTCAGGTCGAATACGGCGCAGGCATTGCGGATCGCGGCGTACTCGAGCGCCGTGTCGAAAAACGCATCGGCCGTCGTGTAGTCCTTCCACCGGTGCCATGCGTTCAGCGTGTTGAGCGCCGACGTGCGCGGATGGAATGGCGTCTGGTAAACCGCCGTGCGGAAGTGTTCCTTGTGCCTCATGCCGCAGGCTCCCTGCCAAGGACCGTCCGTGCCGCATTTCTGCCCGCGGATCCCATCACGCCGCCGCCCGGATGGCATCCGGCGCCGCACAGGTAGAGTCCGTTCACCGGCATGGCGTACTGCGCTGCGCCCGGGACCGGCCGCAGCATCATGAACTGGTCGAGCGAAAGTTCACCGTGGTGCCAGTGGCCGCCGGTGATACGGAATTCGCATTCTATGTCGGCCGGCAGCAGTAGTTCTGCGGCGACTACCTGGCGGCGCAGACCTGGGGCATAGCGCCCGAGGAGGGCGAGCGTCCGTTCGAGAAGCTCGGCGCGCGCGGTGTCAGTGCTGGC
Organism: Gammaproteobacteria bacterium; assembly: GCA_029857655.1. Classification (GTDB taxonomy): domain Bacteria; phylum Pseudomonadota; class Gammaproteobacteria; order Steroidobacterales; family Steroidobacteraceae; genus SCUD01. The sequence goes on from JAOUGR010000068.1 coordinate 9,181, forward strand.
GCGCGGATCGAATGGAGCGTACTGGACGATTGCCGATAACACGTGCCTGCCCTGCGGC
>JAOUGR010000069.1 GCA_029857655.1 Gammaproteobacteria bacterium
CGCCGGTTTCCGCCAGGTATCGACTCAGGAACTCATGCGCAAGGTCGTCGCGGTTGCGAGAGACGAGGTCCATGTACAGGAACGCAACGTCGCTTATGACGTCGATCCAGCGCAGCTCCGGATCGAACTCCAGGCAGTCGAATGGCAGCCACTGCTGGCGCCAGCGGACGATATTGCGCGCATGAAGGTCGCCGTGACATTCCCGCACCATGCCGGACTGCCGGCGCGAGTTAATCAGTGGCTCCATCCTTGCAAGGGAATCGTGGGTCCATGTCGTCAGCCGCTTGAGCAGTGCGTTTTCAAGCGCGCCCTCCAGGTGGGTGCGCAGCAACGCCAGGTTCGCGAGCATGGCCGCCCGAATTCCCTCAAATGTTCCGAACGGGCCGTCTGGAGCTGCCACGGCGGCCCGCAGGTGCGAATCCGCCATTTGTCCGGCAAAGGCGTTCAGGTCGTGGGCCGCCACGCTGCTGCGCTCGAGCTGGGCAGCAAGTTCCTGTGACGGGTCGAATTCACGCATCCGGACCGCAAACTCCAGGGGCTCGCCGTCGCCGCCGACTTTCAATTGTCCGTTTTCGCGGACGATTGGCACGACATCGAGATAGAGGTCCGGTGCAAACCGGCGATTGAGGCGCAACTCTTCATTGCACAGGAAATGCCGTCGCTCGAGCGTTGAGGCATCGATGAAGGTGTATCGCACCGGCTTCTTGATCTTGTAGGCGAAGGGGCCGGTAAGCACGACCCATGAAACGTGTGTCTCCTTCAGGTCGAGGTGGGCGACCTGGTGTGGGTAGGCCGTGGCGACCATCAGATCGTCGATCCTGAAGCTGTCCATTCGCGCCATTTTCACCGCCATAAATCCCGTGTATGCAGCTTTGCCTACCAGACCGGACATCACCATTGGCACAACTACGTATGTCCCTGCTGGCACACGTCTGGACCCGAGGCGAGGTCATCCAGTACTATCCGCGGTCTTTCCGGGCGCGTAGCTCAGCGGTAGAGCACTACCTTGACATGGTAGGGGTCACAGGTTCGATCCCTGTCGCGCCCACCAAAAACAATAGCTTACGAGACACCATAGTTTGCGGTACGGCAAAAATACGGCACACCAAGACGACGTCAGACCAGTGCACTCGGTTCCGCAATGACGCCGCGTTCATCACCTTCATGTGAATGGATTTCCGGATCCGCGAATCGGATCAGTATCGCGGTCGCTTGCCGCGGCCTTTCCGCTGTTCCTGGAGATCGCGACGCCGGAACAGGCGTAGGCAGTTACCGACAGACTTCACGTGCAGTTCCTGAGGCCCGGCGGCTGGGTGACGACGCTCGACCGCAGTGCGCAGCAATGGGATGCGCCGATAGGTTGGGCACGGCTGCAATGGGTGGTGTACGTTGGAATGAACAATTATGGATTTGCACGCCAAGCGGCCGAAGGCGCGCGACGCTGGTTCGAGAACAATCTCGATGTATACCGGACAACCGGCCGGCTGCTCGAGAAGTATAATGTCGAGGAAATCGGTGGGCCGACTGGCGGCGGGGAATATGCGGTCCAGAACGGCTTTGGTTGGACGAACGGGGTACCGCTGCGTTTCCTGAAGGAGCTTGAAGCCGAACCGGCCAGCGCCGGGCGGACATGAAACATGGAAGCCGTGGATACCTGCCTGGTCGCCGACATCGGCGGCACGAAAGCCCGCTTCGCACTCGTCGATAAGCCGCCCGATTCCGACGGTCTCCCGCAAATACGCGACCACCGCGTGCTGCGCTGCGCCGACTATTCAGGACTCGAAGGTGTCCTTGAGAACTATCTAGAGCAGATCGCGCCATTACGCCCGCAGCGAGTTTGTCTGGCGGTCGCGGGGCCGGTCAACGATGACGTCATCAGAATGACGAACCGGCCCTGGCAATTCTCGGCCGCTGCGCTGCGCAGCCGCTACGGATTCCACCAGCTCGAGATCATCAACGATGTCGCTGCGCTCGCCTACGGCACGGTGTTCGCGCCGCCGGACGCGATCCGGACCATCAAATCCGGCGCCGTGCCCGGTCGGCGCGCGCGTGTCGCAGTGGCCATCGGCACCGGATTGGGTGTCGCAGTACTGCTGCCGGAGGGATCCGGCTGGAAGCCGATCCCCGGTGAAGGCGGACATGCGGGCCTCGCGCCGGTGACCGCACTGGAAAGGGAACTTCACCGACGCCTGGGCTCCGAGCGCGAGCATGTATCCTGGGAGACCGTATTATCCGGCGCGGGGCTCGTTCGCCTGCATCGCCTGCTCGCTGAAATCGAAGGCCACGCGGTCGCGACTAACAAAGAAGCGGGAATCATCGAGCAATGCCGCGCCGGAGATGCCGCGGCGATGAAAACGCTTTCCCAGTTCTCCAAGCTTCTGGGCGGGTTCACTGGCGACGCGGTGCTGGCCGCCAACGCCCTTTCAGGCGCATTCCTTGGCGGCGGCCTGCTGCTCGCGTTCGATCCGTTCATCGACTACGAGAGCCTGATCGCAAGATTCCGGCTCAAGGGCCCGATGTCGGAGGCCGTGCGGGAGGTGCCGATCTTCAGCCTCGACTCCGAGCATTGGCTGCTGATCGGCGCCGCGGCCTGGCTAGATGCGGTCGCGCAGGCTGCCTAGCGTCGTCGTGCATCTGCGCTAAAGGCCCCGGTGAGGGGCCTTTCGTTAAAGGCGGCGGTCGGCACCAAATCAGGCGTCGAAGGCCAGCTGCCGCTCGCACCGCCGGTGCCAGCCGTCCTCAAGCGGCTGGCAGGCGTTGCAGCGGTCCATCTCGCCGCCGCAGAGGTACAGGGTGTCGGCGCGTGCGGACTGTTACGAGGCCCGCGTCACGCTCACGCCGTCGAGAATCACCCGCACGACTTCCTGGGTGGGCGGAGACGCGCCGGCGGTCAGGCACGCTGCCGTGCCTGCGGCCACCGCCCCCGCGAGGTGCGTTTCGGGCGCACTTTCCGGAGCCTGAATCCGGCCGGCGACGAGCGCGGCGATGCTCGCATCGCCGGCACCGATCGTGTCGACGGCCGCGATGGAGGGAGGTCGGGCCTGCCAGTGTCCGGCCGGTGTGAGCAACTGCGCTCCCTGGGCGCCCTCCGTGTACAGCCACCATGCCTGGGGATTCCGGGCACGCACTTGCTGCAGGGCCTGCAGGGGATCTACGGCGCGCATCAGGCCGATCAGGTCGTCGTCCGACACTTTGATGACGCTGGCCAGGCGACACATTCGCTCGAACGTGGCCTGATACTGTTCATCCATCACGTTCCGGACGTTCGGATCGTAGCTGATGGCCACGCCGAGCGTGTGCAACTCCGTGGCCAGCGCAACGAGGCGCTGGGCAAGTGGCTCCCTCGCAAGGCTGATCCCGCCGAAGTGCACCCAGGCCACCGCCTCCTCCCATCCGGAAGGCAACGCGCGCGCGTCGAAGTACAGGTCGGCGCTGTCGTCGCCGACAAAGAAGTATTGTGGCGGGCGGCTCTGCACCACGACAGCCAGCAACGGCGAGCGATCGACGCGCTGCAGGAAGCGCAGGTCGAGCGCGGCTGCCTTGCTCGCGCGCCATAGCGCGTCGCCAAACCAACAGCAGCTGATCGCGCCGGCGAAAGCGCTGTCAACGCCCTGCGCGGCTACGGCACGCGCGACGTTCCAGCTCGAGCCGCCGACCTTGCTGATCCAGCGATTGCCTGTGGTGCGGACCAGGTCGGTCAGCGCCTCGCCGACGGCGACGAAATGCGGCAGATTGACAGTCACACCCTCAGTCCTTCAGCGTCGCCAGGATTTCATAGCATGCACCGGTCGTGTGATAGTCCACCTTTCCGGCCGGACTCTTTACGTCTGACGTGCTGACGTTCTCGCGCGTCAGGAGCCGGAACCAGGCGCCGTGTTCGTGATCGATCCAGTGGCGCCAGCAGTACGCCCACAGACGGTCGTACCAATCCCAGTACTTCCGCTGGGCAGTCCGATGACCCAGTACCGCAGCAGCGGCCAGGCTTTCGCACTGCACCCAGTGGTACTTTCGGTCGTCACAGATGCTGAAGTCCGGAGCGAATCCGTAGTACAGGCCGCCATGCACGTCATCCCAGGCGCGTTGCAGTGCCACGCTGAACAGCGCCTCGGCGCGTGATAGCAACCACGGTAGTGGTCGGTGCCGCTCGAGGCGCAGCAGCAGACGGGCCCATTGTGTAAAGTGCCCCGGTTGATAGCCCCAGGGCCTGAAAATGTTTGTCGTGACGTGGCGGTTGTACTCCCAGTCGATCGACCAGTCGCTCCGGTAGTGCTCCCAGATCATGACTCCGTCGGCGAGCGCAGCCTGGCGCCGCGTGATGCCCGTGGCAATAAGTTCCGCGCGGTCCAGGAACCGGGATTCCCCGGTGGCCTCGAATGCCGCCAAGCAACCCTCGGTGGCGTGCATGTTGGCGTTTTGGCCACGGTAGGGCTTGAGCTGCCAGTCGGGCGTCGCCTCATCCGCGTACAGGCCGTGCTGCGACTCCCAGAATCGCGTCTCCATTAGCGCGAACGTCTCGTGCAGCCAGGACCTGGCCTCGGACAGCCCGGCAAGCAGGGCATGCGCGTAGGCAAGCAGCACGAACGCCAGTCCGTAGCAATGATTCGTCGCGTCGACGATCTCCGCGCGCGAGTTCTCCCAGTGCAGCTGCCAGGCGTAGCTTCCGGTATCGGGATTGCGATGCGCACGACGCAGGAAATCCGCTGCGCACCGCATGTTGTCCTGGTAGGCGGGCGTATCCGGAAAGTGCCGCGTGGCCATGGCCCACAGGAAAACGTAGCGTGCGCTGCTCACCAGGTGCCTGGTATGGGCGTCGAGGACGGCGCCATCGTCCCTGAAGAAGTGAAAGAAACCACCGGCGGGATCGATCGAACGCGGGTGATAGAAGGACAGCGTGTGACGCACATGATCCAGGATCGCCCGGCGGCGATGAAAATCGGGCGCAGCAGGGATCACACGAAGCATAGGTCCAGCAGGAAGTTTCGCGATGACCCGCCGGTCTTGTCGGTCACGTCGATGCGGTCGTCAGGTCATTCAGCCACATTGCGGCGGTCCACGAGAACTGGTCGCCACCGCAGCCTTGGCCGGTCTCCGGCGAGAAGTACTCCCAGAACCCGCTACGTTCGACCAGGGCGCGGGAATCACCGCGGATACGGCTCGCCAGTGCCGTCTCGCCCGCTTCATCCAGCCCTCGCGCGATCAACGCGTTCACGACCAGCCAGACCGGGCCGCGCCAGTAACGCACGGGGTCGTAGCTGCGGCTGCCCGGTGCCAGGCTGGGCACCAGGTAGGGCACGCTGTCGGCCAGCGCGGCGAGTCGCTCGAGCAGGCGCGCGCGCTGCGCCGGACTGCCGATGCCGGCAAAGAACCCCAGAAACGATGCGGAAGTGACCAGTGCGGCGGGGCGCCCGTCGACCAGGTCGCGCGAGCAATGCACACCCAGATCCTCGTTCCACAGCCAGTCACAGCCTCGCTGGGACAGCGCGATGCGTGCCCGGAGTTCCTGCACGACCGGCTGGTCATCCAGCGCGCTGGCCAGCGCCAGGAGATCGCGGTTGGCGCGAATCATGATCATCGTCATGCCGACGTCCACAACCCGGAAGGGGCTTTCGGCTGCGACCCGCGCTGGGTCCCAGCCGCGCGCGCGGCCGAACTCGATCAGCGCCACGTAACGTTCGTATTCCGCCTGCGTCGGTCGGAACGCGATATCGACATGGCTAGTGTCCCGGCGCTGAAAGGGCCTGACATCACGCGCGCTCACGCGCGCCAGAGCGGCGTCCCATTCGGCGCTGTTGTCGCGCCCCGTTTCCCAGTTGTGGACCACCATCACCAGGCCGTTCTGCAGCGGATCGCGGTAGCGATGGAACCAGCGGTGCGAGGCCAGCAGCTTCGGGTAGAGCGCCCGCATACGTGAATGGGTGGGATCCGCGCCGTCCCGCTGCCAAAGCTCGCGCACGACGGTTGCCGCGACAGGCGGTTGCGTGATACCGCTGCTGCGCGGGCGTGTGCCGCTTGCCCAGCCGTCGGGTCCCGGAAAATACCCTTCGTCATCCCTGTGGAAGAGGATATGCGGGATCATCCCGTCCGCCCACTGGCCGGACAACAATGTCTCCAGTTCCTGCCAGGCCCGATCCATGTCGAAAGTCGCGAAGCCCAACGCGACGAAGGCCGAGTCCCAGTTCCACTGGAATGGGTACAGCCCCGGTCGCGGGACCGTGTAGCCGCCGCGGTCATTGCGACGAAGGATGTCCCGTGCGGTGTCATCCAGGAGCCTGTGCGCGTGCGGCATGGAAGTCATGGCGTCATCCCCAGGCAATGAAGGCCAACGACGCGCTGACCAGCACGATGAAGCCGAAATAGCCGGCCAGAACTATCGAGTACGCCCGCGCCTGTCCGATGCCCCCCGCATCGGAAACGTCACGCAGCGCGACGTGCCGGCGACGATGACCGAGCGTGGCGTCGAGGCCGAAGCCGATCACGCCCGTCGCGACCAGGCCGATCAGATTCCACCACATCCAGAAGACCTCCGGCGCAAACCTCCAGAGATAGAGATTCAGCGCCGCACCCGCGACCAAACCGGCATTCGCCGCCAGCGCGCGCGTACCTGGCCGAAAGAGCGCCAGCAGGAACGTGGCCAGCACCGGCCCGTACAGAGCCGACCCCACCTTGTTGATCGCCTCAATCACGGTAGGTGCGATCGAGCCGCCGAACGCGGAGAAGGCGAGGATTATCGCACCCCACGCGAACGCCAGAATCCGCGAACGCGCTACCGCGTCCTTCTCGTTCTGCGGGACGAAACCTAGGCGGGCCATGTCGTCGGCCGTCACGGCCGCCAGCGAGTTGATTACCCCGGACAGAGAGCTCATGGCTGCCGCCAGAATCGCCACTACCAGCAGACCGATCAATCCATGCGGCAGATACTCGAGGATGAATACGGGCATCATGTAGTCGGACCGATCCGGCGGAATCTGCGCCATGACCGCTGGGTTCCGCACCACCAGGGCGCCGATGGCCAAACCGACCAGGCAGTAGAGCAATGTCACCGGGAAACGCAGAAGACCGTTGGCCAACAGGAGTTTGCGGACCTCCGAGAGGTTTCGCGCCGAAAGCACGCGCTGGGCCTGAGTCTGGTCTGCGCCGTAGTAGGACACGTACAGCACGAACCCGCCAAGCAACATCGGCCAGAAACCGAACTGATCGCCCGAGAACCCCAGCCGGTCGAAATTGATCACCTCGGTGCGCGCCGGGTCGATCGCGGTGAGCGCCGGCCCCAGGCCGCCGAGACCCGACATGGCGTAGTAGCCGCAGGCGAGCAGACCCAGCACGATCAGCACCATCTGCGCCGCGTCCGTGTACACGACGGCCTTCATGCCCCCTTGCAGGGAGTAGATGATGGTGATGACCGAGATGATGGCGACCGACTGCCAGAACGGTATGCCGACGACCGCCTCGAGAATCAGTCCCATTGCATACACCATGATGCCGGTGGCGAAGGACCGAGTGATCTGGAAGGCCGCGCTCACGAGGAATCGCGTCGAGACACCGATGCGGCTCTCGAGGAGGTCGTAGATCGAGATGACTGCGCTGCGATAAACGGCGGGCGCGACGGCCAGCATCAACGCCATCATCGCCAGTGGCACGCCGAACTCGTAGCTGAGCCACGTGAGGCCGCCGCCCTCGCGCAGGCCGACAAAACCCGGCGCCGAAACGAAGCTGATCGCGGACAACTGCGTTGCCATGACGGACAGCGCCAACGGCAGCCAGCCCATGCTGCGCCCACCGAGAAAGAAGTCGCCCTGGTTCTTCTGGTCCCTGAGGAAGTAGCCGAGGCCCAGCATCAGCACGAGGTACGCTGCGACGACCGTGAAATCCAGCGCGTTCATGTCAAAGCCCCTCCGGCGCGCGCTGCCGCGCGTGAGGCCAGTGGTCAGGGGAGCGGCGCGTGATGCGCCGCTCCCCTTCCATGTCCAGGCCTGGCTCTAGAAGCGGTACGTCGCCGTCAGCGTGTACCGCCGCGGCAGGATCGGGCGACCGACGAAGAACTGGCCGCCGGCCGTCTGATTGTTGCCGACACGCGGGGAGCCTTCCGCGAGACCCTCGCTGTCGAACAGGTTGAAGACCGCGAGCCCGATCCGGAGGGGCTGCTCATTGGCCATCGTCAGAGTGTAGCCGAGGTTCAGCCGAACGAGTTCGTAGCTCGGCAGCACGACGGTGTTGCTGTTGTTGGCGAAGGCGTCGCCTTGATGGTTCCAGAAGAGTGCGGCGTCGAACCGCTCATCGTCGTAGCTGACGCCGGCGTTGACGAACAAGTTCGGCTTGCGCTCCAGCTCATTGCCGACGAGGCTGGCGTTGGCCGCCTTGCTGATCTCGTGGTCGGTGTAGGTGACGTTGGCGTCGAAGCTGATCGCATCGGTCACGCGGAACGAGCTGGTGGCCTCTAAGCCGGTTGCCTTGGTCGAGAGCTCGGTCACCACTTCCGCGACGCCGCCACCGCCGGTATTGATGAACTGGACGCTGCGCCGGTTGTCGAGGTTGGACCAGAACGCCGCCGCAGTCATGGTCAGGCGGCCCGACGCGTATTTCGTCCCCAGCTCAGCCTGATTGATGATCTCGCCCTCATAGGAGGCCGGCTGACCCAACGGACTGAAGCCCACGCCGCGAATCTCCGGAAAGAAGAAGCCGCGCGAGTAGTTCGCGTAGAGGTTCAGCACATCCGAGAGTCGATACAGACCGCCGGCCGAGGCCGCATACTCAGTGCGGTCCACTTCGCCGGTCTGGTAGGCGCCCGTGCCGTAGACCGCGCTGGTCAGGGCCGCTCCTTCGACCGCACCGCCCTGGCTGATGCCGTTGAACGTGGCCGTGCGTTCGCGGCTGATGTTGCCCTTCATGTTCTCCACGCGCACGCCGATGTCGAACGCCCAGCGCTCCATCTCCATCTGGTCAGCCAGGTAGACCGCCGTCCGGCGCGCGGATTGCGTGTTCTGCGTGTAGCCGACCGACGGGTCCACCAACCCGTTGCGGGTGTAATTAACGCCGCCGGCAACGAGGTTCACCAGGCGCGGAGCATTGGCGAACTCAGCCAGGTAGGTCTGCGTCAGACTGTTGTCTTCCGCTTCGGCGCGCGCGAACCAGGTGCCGAGCGTCAGCTTGTGGGTTACCGCCCCTGCGGTGATCTCGCGCAGCAGATCGATCTGGCTCGAGAAGTCCGTAACCGGCCGGTCACGGTTGA
>JAOUGR010000364.1 GCA_029857655.1 Gammaproteobacteria bacterium
GCAGCCGGAACTTGCCGCGACGCTGCGCCGCATCGCGGCCCACGGCCCCGATGGATTCTATGGCGGGGAAACTGCGCGCTTGCTCGTCGACGAGATGCGCCGTGGCGGCGGGCTCATCGACGCTGCCGATCTCGCGGCCTACAAGCCGCGCTGGCGCGAGCCGCTGCGTGCAAAGTGGAGAGACTACGAGATCCTCGCCGCGCCGCCGCCTTCTTCCGGCGGCTTCGCGGTCATCCAGCTGCTGAAGATGAAGGATGTGCTCGCACCGGCATTTGCAGGACTTGCGCACAACTCGCCGCAGTACATCCACCTGACCGCCGAGATGGAAAAGCGCGTGTTTGCCGATCGCGCCGAGTACCTCGGCGATCCCGATTTCGTGCCACAGCGGGTTGACGAATTGATCGCGGATAACTACGTGGCCGCAAGGGCCAGTGAAGTGAATTCAAAGTCCATCAGCCCGGCTGTTTCCGTACGACCCGGCCTCGAGCCGCACGCGACCACGCATATGTCGATCGTGGACCAGGCCGGCGATGCCGTCGCATTGACCTACACGCTCAACACCGACTTCGGCAGTGGCGTCGTGGTCGAGGGCGGCGGATTCCTGCTGAACAACGAGATGGACGATTTCAGCGCCAAACCCGGCGTGCCGAATTTCTACGGCGTGGTCGGTGCCGATGCCAATGACATCCAGCCCGGCAAACGGATGCTGTCATCCATGTCGCCGACGATCCTGGTCGCCGATGGCAAAGTCAGCATGGTACTCGGAACGCAGGGCGGCTCGACCATCATCACCTCCGTGTACCAGACGATCGTCGATGTGCTCGACTTCCATATGTCGCCGGAGGAAGCCGTTTCCGCGACGCGCTTTCACCACCAGCTCTGGCCTGAAGACCTGGTCACCTACAGCATCAGCCGGCCGCTGCCGGACGACGTCATCCGCGCGCTCTCAGAACGCGGCTACCGCGCGGAACCTCATCCCTGGGAAATCGGCGATCTCCAGCTGATCTGGCGCGATGGTGACGAGTGGCGTGCGGCCTCCGACCCGCGCGGACGCGGCGAGGCAAGGATCGTCCACTGAAGGCAGCTCAGTCCGGCCAGTGACGGTCAGGCAGCGAGCATTCCGTACCCGCCGGCCGTGCGCTGGATTCTATTTCGGCGCGGGTTGTCTCGACCGTGCCTGCAAGCGCAGTGCCGGATGCGAGCGAGAGCGCCCGCTCGAGTTGGCGGCGCGATTCCATCATGCAACCGGCATCGGCCAGTAGCTGGGCAAGATTGTTTCGCGCAGCCGCATTTGTGGGCGCGAGATACACGGCGCGTGCATAGGCATCGGCAGCGCCGGCGCGATCACCGTCTGCATAGGAAATATTGCCGCGACCCAGCCATGCGATCGGTTCATCGGGCCAGCGCGCGATTGCGGCGTCGTATGACGCTGCGGCGGCCTCGCGATTGCCTGCGGTCTCCATGCCTGCGACAGCCTCCAGGTAGCGCTCGGCATCGGCATCGCGCGGAATGACGGCAGGCTGGAGTGTCGTCATCGCCCAGCGCCCGGCGCGATCCCAGGAACGGGCGAAGCGCTGCCAGCGAACTTCCTGACGCTTGTGGCGACCGGAACGAAGCACCGCGACATTGCGATCCACGTCGTAACCGACCAGCACCGCGAAATGCCAGATGGGCATCTGTTTGACGCCATTGTTCTGCAGCAACAGGACCGGCCGGCCCTCGGCCAGCTCCGCCAGCAGCGCCTGCCCCATAGCAGGCAACAAATAGGCCAGGCGCCCGTGGCGGCGGGTTGCGCCGATCAGTTCCGCCTGCAGGCTGCCGCGCCGCTTCGGCAGGAACACCTGCGGCGCAAGTTCATCCGGTTGCACATGCTTGCCGCTTGCGCCCAGCACCGTTGCAAGCGCCGCCGGACCGCATTGATATTCTTTCTGGGGAAAGAATGGCGTTTCGCGCAACTCCAGCGCGCGCGGCATGGCGGGCGGAATCCCATCCGCCAGCGGCGGCGAGGCCGCGCAACCGGCAAGGCTGGCCAGCAACGCTGCCGCCGGCAGCGCCGCCCGGATCACGTCTTCTTGAAGATGTCGATCGTGCCGGTCAGCTCGAGGATCAGCAGCACCAGGAACACGGCACCAATGATGGCCAGCGCCGAATCGCCGCCCGCAGGTGCTTCCCGGATGTTTCCAGCTAGTGTTGCGAGCTCAGGCGCGGTCAGCGCACCGAGGCGGCCTTCGACTTCTGCCGGATCGACGCCAAGCGTCAACATCTGGTCGCGCACATCGGCGCGGGCCAGCGCATCACGCACGACAACCAGGTCATTCTGTTGGCGGGCCAGCGCAATGGCATCGGCCGTACCGACGACCCCGGCCGCAGCCGGTGCCTGAAGACCGAGCGACACGAGGCTTACGCTGAGGAGCGCTACGCAGCCGCGACGGAATCGTTCAATACGCATGTAAAACCTCCAGTTAACCGGAAACCCTGGCCTTCAAAATAGCACGACTGCGGCAGCTCAGTACCCAAAGAGGTACCAAAGGACCGCCGCGACCAGCGCCACGTCGATCACCAATACCCACTGGATCAGCCGTCGCTTCATTCGCAGCGCCTGCTCCGCAAACTGCGCTTTCAGCACCGGATTACGATCCACATGTGCCTCGATACGCAGCTTCGCCTCCACCAAACCGACGCC
>JAOUGR010000070.1 GCA_029857655.1 Gammaproteobacteria bacterium
GCCTGCTTCTCCCCGAGCAGCTCCACGTAGACGCCGGCGAGCAGCCAGCTGTCCATCAGCGCGCCGTGCTTGGTGCGCTTGGAACTGTCGATGCCGTAGCGTTTGCAGAGCGCATCGAGGCTGTTGCGCTGCCCGGGGTGCATGCGGCGCGCGAGCGCCAGCGTGTCGAGCACGGGGCAGCATTCCGCAATCGTCCTGCCCGCCCCGGTCCTGGCGAGTTCGGCGTCCAGGAAACCGACGTCGAATGGCGCATTGTGGATGACCAGCTCGGCGCCGGCGATGAATTCGAGCAGCTCGCCTGAAACCTCGGCGAAACGAGGCTGGCCCGCGAGGAATTGGTCGGTGATGCCGTGCACCGCGAGCGCCCCCGCCTCGACTTCGCGCTCCGGCCGCAGGTAGCGATGCCATGTGCGCCCGCTCGGTCGCCTGTGGAGAAGTTCCACACAGCCGATCTCGATGATGCGGTGCCCTTCCGAGAGTTCGAGCCCCGTGGTTTCAGTGTCAAGCACGATCTGGCGCACGATTCGCAAGGATACCAGAGCAGGCTAGCGGATTTCGTCGATGCCGCTGTTTGCGAGCAGGTCAGCGCGTTCATTTTCAGGGTGGCCGTCGTGGCCACGCACCCAGTGCCACTCAATGTCGTGAATTGCCGCGAGTTCTTCGAGACGCAGCCAGAGATCCTGGTTCTTGACCGGCTTGCGATCTGCGGTCCGCCACCCGCGTCGTTTCCAGTTTGCGAGCCATTCGGTGATACCCAGGCGCAGGTACTGCGAGTCGGTATAGAGCGAGACCTTGCAGCGCTCCCTGAGGGCCTCGAGGGACCGAATCGCCGCTGTCATTTCCATTCGGTTGTTGGTCGTCGCGGGATCGCTACCATAGATCTCGCGCTCGCGCCCGCCGGCTCGCAGGATGGCGCCCCAGCCGCCCGGGCCGGGATTGCCGCGACAGGCGCCGTCCGTGAAGATCTCGACGTGAGTCAAGATGCGCGCCGCGCGGCAGGTTCGGCGACACCGATCACCGCCGTTCGCATGCGGCTACGCTGGCGCACAGGTGTCATCGAATGCACGCGCTTGCGCGCATGCAGGAGGTAGGCGCCGGACAGGCGCGGCCAGGCACGGCGCCCGATCCGCTCGAGCCAGCCGCGGGCCTTGGCGGTATGCAGGCTGCGCAGCGGCGGTGCGTAGAGAAATCGCTCGGCGGCACCAACCTCGAAACCCAGCAACTTGAGCCAGTCCGCCAGCCGTCTTTCGGAGATCGTGCGCCTGAGTCCGGGCGGAGAACCGCCGCGCGTGAAGGCATCGCGCAACGACCAGCTGCCAAGCGGTTCGAATCCGAGCACCAGCAGCTCGCCCTCGCCCCGCAACACGCGCGCGACTTCGCGCAACACCTCATGCGGATCGGGCTCGAACTCGAGCGTGTGCGGAAGCAGCATCACGTCGACACTGTCCGATTGCAGCGGCAGTGCCGCAGGCTCCGCGATGAGCGCGGCACCTGATGCGCCCGGCATCGCGATCAGCGCAGCGCGGCGCGTGCGCGCATGCGCCAGGAATGCATCGTGCTCGCCCCAGGCGCCGATCTGCACGCAATAGAGCCCGAATGCGCATTCGAGCGAGTCGCCCACCCGCTCGCGCTCCTGCTCGAGCAGGATCCGGCCGAGCGGCCCTGCCAGCCACTCGCCTCTGTCCCTCGGGTGGGCATTCATGTCGAGAGCATACTAAGATTGCCCGTCTCCGCAACGGCCACGGCCGTCAGGGCGAACCTTGGGAACACTTGACGTCAGGCCAATCCCTGCGCTGCAGGATAACTACATCTGGCTGCTGCGCGGTCTCGCCGATCCGCATGCAGTAGCGGTCGTCGATCCTGGGGTGGCGGATCCGGTGATGCGCGTGCTCAGCGCTGAAGGCCTGCATCTCGATGCGATTCTGCTGACGCACCATCATGTCGATCATGTGGGCGGCGTCGTGGACCTGGTTGCCGAAACAGGCGCGGCCGTCTTTGGCCCGGCCCGGGAGCGCATGCCCCCCGTCGACGTCCACGGGCTCGCGGGCGGCGGCCGGGCGCCATTGCCGTCCCTCGGACTCCAGTTCAAGGTCATGGCTGTTCCCGGGCACACAGCAGGCCACATCGCCTATTTTGGCCATGGCGCAGTGTTCTGCGGCGACACGCTTTTCAGCGCGGGTTGCGGCCGGCTTTTTGAGGGCACAGCCACGCAGATGCTGGCCTCACTTGATGCCCTGGCAGATCTCCCGGACCCGACCCGGGTGTTCTGTGGCCATGAGTACACGGTCGCAAATCTTCGTTTTGCGATGGTCGTGGAACCCGGCAATTCCGATATTGTCGACTACGTCCGCCGGACCGAGGCCCAAAGGGCCGCCAGCCTCCCCACCCTGCCCTCAACCATCGGGCTTGAGAAGCGCGTCAATCCTTTCCTTCGCAGCCGGCACGAGAATGTCCGGGCATCGGCTGAACGCCATGCCGGTGCGAGGCTGGCGACGCCGGTCGAAGTTTTTGCGGAGATCCGCAACTGGAAGGACAGGTTTTGATGACAAAGGTGCAATCGGTGTTGATCCGCAACGCTGCCATCGCAGCCTGGGTGCTCTGCATGGCCGGTTGCGCCAGTGTTCCCGTGGATCATGGCGGGTCACTGCCCGATCCGGTGATCGTGAATGACCCGGCCGAGGGCCCAGACCTCGCAGAGGCCGAACTGCCGCCGCCTTTGTCGGTGCCCGAGCAGAACGCGCCGATCGACGATGCAGGGCCACCGGAGCCCATCGCATATGGCGACGTCTTTGATCGAATCCGCGAGAATCTGGCGCTGCCCGAAGCGGAGCACCGCCGCATCGAATCCGAGATCGCCTGGCTGAAGCGCAATCCCGATTATCTCGCCCGCGCGATGGGTCGCGCGCAGCGCTACCTCCATTACATCGTCGACGAAGTCGAGGCGCGCGGTCTGCCGGGCGAACTGGCGCTGCTGCCATTTGTCGAGAGTGCCTTCAATCCCTACGGGTACTCGCGCAGCCAGGCCGCGGGGTTGTGGCAGTTCATCGCTCCCACCGGCGAGCTCTACGGGCTCAAGCGCAACTACTGGCAGGACCAGCGTCGCGACGTACCGGAATCGACCCGCGCCGCCCTCCAATTCCTGATGTCCCTGTACCAGCGCTTCGATGGCGACTGGTTCCTTGCGATCGCTGCCTATAACTATGGTGCGGGCAACGTACAGCGCGCCATCAACCGCAATCGTGCGCTGCGGCGTCACACGGATTTTTTCTCGCTGTCGCTGCCTGCCGAAACGCGAGCCTATGTTCCCAAGCTGATCGCCATCGCGAGAATCGTCCAGGATCCTGCAGCGTATGGCCTGTTCATCTCGCCGATACCGGATGCGCCTTATTTTCGGGTCATTCAGACCGATGGACCCGTGGACCTGCGCCTGATGGCACAGCTGGCCGGTGTCGACACCGAGGAATTGCACGCGCTGAATCCGTCCTGGAATCGCTGGGTGACGGATCCCGATGGTCCGCACCGGATGCTTATACCCGAGGTCGTCGCGGACGGCTTCGTCGTCCAGCTCGCGACGCTCGATGGGCCCGCGCGCGCTGGGCTCGGCATCCACACGGTCGCCGCCGGGGAATCCATCGCCTCGGTTGCGGGTCATTACAAGGTACCCGAGACCTACCTGAAGCGGATCAATGCCGGCGCCGCGACCGACCTGCAACCGGGTCAGGAGTTGCTGGTGCCGGTCGGCAGTGTGGCGCAGTTGCGCGATGGCCTGGGTGCCGATCTCGAGCGCCGTATTTACCGCGTGCGCCCGGGCGATTCCCTGTGGAGCATTTCCCGCCGGAATCACATGTCTGTCTCCCGGCTCGCGCGCATGAACGGAATTTCGACCAGCGCTGTGCTGCACCCGGGTCAGCGCCTGCAGGTGTCCGGCGCAGCGCCGGCCAGCGAAACCATGGCATCGGCGGCTGGAGATCCACCGGCATCGGGCCACGTGAAATACACGGTCAGGAGTGGCGATACGCTTTCGGAGATCGCGCGCCGTTTTGCGGTCACGGTTCGGCAATTGCAGGGCTGGAACAACATGGGCAGCAGCACCACCCTGCGGGCCGGCCAGCGGCTCACCATCCGCGTGGGTAACAATACGGGCGTCGGCGGCTGAATTCGACTGGGGGATTGCATGGGTTTCCTGACCGGCAAGAAGGCACTGATCGTGGGCCTCGCGACCGACCGCTCGATCGCCTGGGGCATAGCCCAGGCCATGAAGCGAGAAGGCGCGGAACTCGCTTTCACCTATCAGAATGACCGCATCAAGGACCGTGTCGTCGGACATGCCGGCGAGCTGGGTTCGAAGCTGGTGATGCCGATGGACGTCGGCATCGACGCCGAAATCGATGCGGCATTTTCACGGCTGCAGTCGGAGTGGGGCGCGCTGGACGTCATCGTGCATTCGGTCGCGTTCGCCCCGCGCGAGGCGCTGACCGGCGGATTCGTCGAGAGCACGACCCGCGAGGCGTTTGCGCAGGCCCACGATGTGTCGAGTTACAGCCTGACGGCGCTGGCACGGGCCGGGCTACCGCTGATGAATGGCCGGGCCGGCGCGCTGCTGACGATGTCCTACCTCGGCGCCGTGCGCTCAATCCCTTCCTACAATGTCATGGGCCTCGCCAAGGCAAGCCTCGAGGCCAATGTGCGTTTCCTGGCCGCGGACCTGGGCCCACGGGGCATTCGCGCCAACGCGATCTCGGCCGGCCCGATCAAGACGCTCGCAGCCGCCGGCATACCGGGCTTCCGCAAGATGCTGCACCACGTCGAACAAATGGCGCCGCTCAAGCGCAGCGTCACGATCCAGGACGTCGGCAATGCAGCCGCATTCCTGTGTTCCGACCTGGCGGCCGGGATCACGGGAGAGACGCTCTACGTCGACGCAGGCTATAGCCACGTCGGCATGAGCTTCCCGGAGTAGTGCCGGCGCGGGGCGGGGAAAGGTGGGAAGACTCGGCGGGCGCTGTCGAATTACCCGGGAACCGCGATCACTGGAAGACCTGCGCGTTGACGTCGACATCCGCCGCCGCGCGCATTGCCCTCACATAAGCTGACGCGTCCGCCAGGTTCGCGCTATTGCGCGCATTTTCAAGCGCCCGCTGGCGCTCGGCCGGCGAAAGTGTCGCGAGCGCACCGGTCCTGACCGCACTCATCATCCAGACCACGGCATCGCCGGTGGCGAGCTGCGCCGTTCCGAATCTTGGCCTTCCTTCCGGCCGCGCGGCTGCGAATGCCTCACGCTTGATCTCCACCGCCACCGATGCATCGTCGCGGCGCACCAGCCTCGGCTGAATGCCCGCCGTCTCCGCGACACCGGCTCGCCATGGCCTGGTCATGACTGCCCAGTCGCCTCCGCCCGACAACTCCGTCGCGACCGCGGTCGCTTTCTCGGAGGCAAGACGCTGCGCTTCCTGCAGCTGCGCCGCGACCGCAACCTGGTCGCGCACTTGCTCGAATGGCCGCGGGCGGGCTGGATCATGAGACGTCACGTGCACGGAAACGACGCGGCCCTCGCCGAGTTCGACGGTCCGCAGCTCGCCGCCGGACAACACCTCCGCCGAGAACACCGCATCGACCAGCTCCGGGTTTCCGCCCAGCTCCCCGCCGCCCTGGCGCGTGAATCGCTCGACGCGCTTCACGGAAAGATTCATTTTCGCGGCGACTTCGGCAAGATTGCCGGCCGACTCGAATGACAGCGTGTCGAGCATTTCCTGCTGGTCGCCGAACTGCTTCTCGACTTCGGCGCGTTGCAATTCCGGCTCGATCTGCGCCCTGACTTCATCGAACGATCGTGTGATGTCAGGCTCGGCCTGCTCGAGGCGGATCACGTGCCAGCCGAATTCTGTTCGCACCGGCTCGTGTGTTTCGCCGGGCTGCATTTCCCAGACCGCGTCGCCAAATGCGGGAACGTAGTCGCTGCGCAGCGCCCAGCCCAGGTCGCCACCGGCGCCTGCCGATCCTGCGTCGTCCGACAGCTCGCGCGCCAGCGCGGCGAAATCCTCTCCCCCACGTGTCCGCTCGAAGACGTTTCTTGCCTTGGCTTCGGCCGCGGCTTCATCGTCCTTGATCGAGATCAGGATGTGCCGCACATGGCGCCGGCCGGCCGTGGAGAAGCGTTCCTTGTTGGCCTCGTAATACTCCCGAAGCTGGTCTTCGCCGGGGGCAACGTTGGACGCCAGCGACTCGATATTGAGTTCGATGTATTCGATGGCCGCCTGTTCCTCGGTCATGTAGAGCGACTGGTGGCCGTCGTAGTAGGCCTTGAGCCCAGTCTCGTCGAGCGCCACCAGGCGCTGGAATTCCGCGGCCGGCATGACGGCCCAGGCGATCTCCCGGGTTTCATCGAGCAGAGCAACGCGCCGCTCCACTTCGCCCGGCAGCACGAAGGTCGAGCTTGAAATTCCGCGGTCGAGCTGCAGTGCCAGCGTATGTTCGCGCTGCTCTGCTTCAAACTGTTCCGGTCGCAGCCCGGCGCCACGCAGCGCCGCGTGATAGGCATCGGGCGAGAACTTGCCGGCAACCTGGAATGCCGGGATCAGCTGGATGTTTTCGAGAACCTGCTCGTCGCTGGCGGCAAACCGCAGCTTCTGCGTGCGTTGCCGCACCAGCTCGCTGCGCACGGCCTGTTCGAGCGCGCGGTTCTGTAACTGTGTGCGGACCTCTTCGGGAACCCCCGCCGCTCCAAAGGCCGCCTGGTAACGCGACATCTCGTCCTGGTACTGGCGGCGCACGCTTTCGACGTCAACCTCCTTGCCATTGACCTCGATACCCTGAGCCATGGTGAAGCCGCCGACTTTGACTTCCACGCCCCAGAATACGAAGACGACGCCCAGCGCACCCAGGATGACGACCGCAAATACGCCTCTCAGCTTGTCGTGAATAGTCTGCAGCATGATTTATGTCGGGGTTTTTCCGGCCGGCCGTTTTGGCGGGCGCTAGGTTAGCATGGTTGGATTCAGCCTCGGCACCCGGGAGTTTGGCATGCCTTTCAGAATGTTATTTGCGATTTTCCTGCTGCTGGCTATGCCGGCGTCTGCGGCCGCCGCGACTTCTGCGATCCGGCCGTTTGCCGCCGCGGATGTCTTCGCACTTGAATGGGCCAGCGACCCCCAGATCGCTCCCGACGGGTCAATGGTCGCCTACGTGCGCCGATCCTTCGACATCAGGACCGACCTGCCGCGCCGCATGATCTGGCTCGTGAATCGTGATGGCGGGGAACACCGGCCACTGGCCGGCGGCGCGGCAAATGAATCGAGTCCACGCTGGTCACCGGATGGCCGACGGCTCGCCTATGTTTCCGTGGACGCCGACGGTGGGGCCCAGATATTCGTGAAATGGCTCGATGCGGGTGTCACGACGCGCGTGACCAATCTGACCGACGCGCCTTCAGGTCTCGCCTGGTCGCCCGACGGAAAGACACTCGCGTTCGTGATGAGCGTACCGGTCAAGCGCGAATTGCTCGCCGTGAAACTGCCGGATCCACCGAAGGGTGCGAAATGGGCGGACCCGCTCAAGGCAATCGATCGGGTCGTCTACCGCGCGGATGGCCAGGGATTCCTGCCCGACGCCTACGATCACGTGTTCATCGTGCCTGCCGACGGCGGTACGGCGCGTCAGCTGACCGAGGGTGCCTATGACCACGGCGATCTGGCATGGACACCGGACGGTCGCGAACTCCTGGTCTCGGCGAATCGCCATGCAGATGCCGATCTCAGCCCGGTGGACACCGACATCCACGCGATCGATGTCGCAGATGGTTCGATGCGCGCGCTGACCAGCCGCTTCGGCCCGGACAACTCGCCGGCGGTCTCACCGGACGGAAAGTCGATCGCCTACACGGGTTTCGACGACCGGTTCCAGGGTTACCAGCGCCAGCGACTCTATGTTCTCGGCCGTGGCAGCGGCGAGATCCGTGAACTGGCGGCCGCCGTCGACCGCGACATCCGGCAGCCGACCTGGAGTGCCGACGGCAGGCTCATCTATTTCCAGTTCGATGATCAGGGCAATACGAAGATTGCCTCGGTCGATCTCGCCGGCAAGGTGAAGGAGCTCACCGACGATCTTGGCGGCGAAGGCTGGTCGAGACCCTATGGCGGAGGTTCATTCAGTGCCGCGCGTGACGGCACGATCGCGTACAGCGCGAATGACCCGCTCTCGCCCGCCGATGTCGGGCTGCTGATCCGTGGCAAGCGCCGCCACCTGACCGCGCTCAATGACGATCTGCTGGGGCAACGCAGGTTGGGGCGGGTGGAGGAAATCTGGAGCACGTCGCCCACCGACGGTCGCCGCATCCAGGGCTGGCTGATTCAGCCACCGGGCGCGGATCCTGCCAAGAAGTATCCCTTGATCCTCGAGATCCACGGCGGGCCATTCGCGAATTACGGCCCCCGCTTCGCCGCCGAACTGCAGCTCTATGCGGCGGCTGGTTACGCCGTGCTCTTTTCCAATCCGCGTGGCAGCACGAGTTACGGCGAGGAATTCGGCAACCTGATCCACCACGCCTATCCCGGCAACGATTACGACGACCTGATGTCCATCGTGGACGCCGCGATCGCGCGCGGTGGCGTCGATGGCGGGCGCCTGTTCGTGACCGGTGGCAGTGGCGGCGGCGTGTTGACCGCGTGGATCGTCGGCAAGACCGGCCGCTTCAGTGCTGCCGCGGTGCAGAAGCCGGTGATCAACTGGACCAGCTTCGTGCTGACCGCGGATGCGACCAATTTCTTCTACAAGTACTGGTTCGAGAATCCGCCCTGGAAGGACCCGCAGTCCTACTGGCAGCGTTCGCCATTGTCGCTGGTGGGCAATGTCACAACGCCGACCATGGTCGTGACCGGCGAGCAGGACTACCGCACGCCGATCTCGGAGTCGGAGCAGTTCTATCAGGCGCTGCGGCTGCGTGGCGTGGATACGCTCCTGGTGCGCGTCCCGGGCGCTTCGCACTCCCTCGACGCCCGCCCCAGCCTGCTGATCTCACGCGTCGCCCACATTCTCGCCTGGTTCGCCAAATACGATCCAGCCGCAGCCAAGGGCCTGGACGGGTCGCAGGGCCTCGCGGGCCCGTAAAGATCGACCGGGCCGGCAAGGCCCTGCGCCCGTCAGGCCCGCGAAAAC
>JAOUGR010000071.1 GCA_029857655.1 Gammaproteobacteria bacterium
CGTCAAGCGCTCGGGTTATGGCAAGGATCTTTCGATGTACGCACTCGAGGACTACACGACGGTGCGTCACGTAATGGTGAAACTGTGAGCGGCTACTTGCTGCGCGGCGCCCAGGCCTCGTAGGCAAGCAGCAGCAGCAGCCCACTCACGAACGGCAACAGCTCGTAGACCAGTCGGTAGGCAAGCACCGCACCCAAAAGCTCCTCGGCCGGCACGTCGGTCAGCGTCACGAGAAGGATCGACTCGAACACACCGAGCCCCGCCGGCACGCCGGACAGCGCGCCCGCGGTGATCGCCGTTACATATACGGCGACAAATGCAGCGAATCCGATGCCTGCCGCGGGTGGCAACAACACATAAAGCACTGCGATGGCGCAGAGCACCTCGGCTGTCCCGAGCAGGTACTGGATCGTTGTCAGCCGCGGACTCGGCAACTCGAAGGCGGGAATCAGGCTGCCAAGCGGCCGAACCCGCGCGATTACCAATCCAACATAGATCAGGTGCGTCACCAGCAGCCCCGCGCCGATCATCGTCACGACTTGCGGCTGGAAACGCAGTGCCTCGGCCGCGCCCCCGGTGGCGGCAAGCATGGAGATGCCGGCCAGCAGCCCGAGGCCTGAGGCAAATGGCATCACCGACAACAGGATCAGCTTGCCGATATCGGCGGCTCCGTGGCCCGCAGCGCTGTAGATCCGGTAACGGATCGCGCCGCCCGAAAAGGCGCCGAGTCCCACGGCGTGGCCGATCGGATAGGCGATCAGCGCCGTCACGAATGGCCGCTGCCATCCCGCCATGGGGCGCAGGTAGCGCAACATCTGCACTTCATACAGGGCCAGCGCGAGGAATGCGCCAGCCGTGAACACGCCCGCGAGCACCAGGATGCTGCCCGGTATCGCAGCAAAACTCTCCGCTACACCCGACGGATTCACTTCGCCGAGCTTGCGCCACAGCACGGCTGCCGCGATCGCGATGATCACGAACGATGCAATGGGCGGCAGCATCTTGCCAAGACGCGATTTCACCCTGCTTCTCCCGCAATGAATCGCGCAATCGTCTGCACGACGGTCGCATTCGCAAGGATATCGCGATGCCCCAGGCCATCGGTAGAGATCAACCTAAGGGCGGGCCACGCTGCCGCAAGAATTTCGGCCTCGCGGTAAGGAATAACCGCGTCATCGCGATCGTGCACGAGCAGTGCTGGGATTCCGGACTTCGGCCCGGCCGCGACCAGGTCCAGTTCCGCGACAGGGCGCCCCGCATGCTCATCGAGCAGCCGTGTGAAGTGCGCCAGCGCGCGCGGCGGCAGGTGCAGCGCCATTGCATACTTGAACGGCATGCGGCTCACGCGCGTCGGACTCGACACGATCACGACCCGCCAAGTCCTGAACCCAAGCGCAAGTGCCGCACCGATCACAGCCCCGCCGAAGGAGTGGCCGATCACGGCATCTGCGGGACCGGTGATCTGCGTCACCTCGAGGAGCAGGTCTGCCAGCAGGCGCGGCGTCGCGCGTTCGCCTGCGGAGCGGCCATGACCTGGAAGGTCGATCGCGATGGTACGCAGGCCGATGTGGCCAAGCGCCGTCGCGAGGGGGCCGAACTGCGTCGTGCGGCCGCGCCATCCGTGCAGGGCGAGCACGAGAGGCCCGGCCTCTCCCCAGCTCCGCGCAAAAAGGCCGGGGCGCAGCTCGATCTCGCGCGATGCAAGTCCTGGTGCGAGTTCCCAGGGTTGCGTCGGATTTCGGCCGCGCGGGCGCGACACCAGTTCCATCAGCGCGCGCGCAGTACGGCGTGGCGCGATGCGGCCTGCGAGACCGAACAGCGGCGGAAGATAGAATGGTACGGAATCTGCCACGTCAAAAAGCCGGCACGGTTACCCGTGCCGGCTCTGTGTCATGCCGGATGCGCTGCTTCAGTCAGCAGCTGGTGCCGCGGCGTCTGCAGACTCGGGCGGCGTCTCGCCTTCGGCGGGCATCTCGGACTCTGCCGACATTTCGTTCACACCACTCGGACCGCCGCAGCCGTCGACCCCGTCGATCAACAGGATCGACAGGTCACCGTCGGCCTGGATATTGCGCACGCAGGTTACGGTCCCGGAAGCCAGCGGTGCACTGAACTCCCAATTGCCTGGCGCCATCGGCAGCGTCTCGCCCGATCCGTTGCACATCGGCGCACCATCTTCGTCGGTGGGACCGATCATGTTGACTTCGGCAACCATCATCTTGTTGTTAGCGTACTTGTTCGCCTCGCCGATAAATTCCTTCGGCGTCAAGCGTATGCGCACGCTTTCGCAAACCCCGCCCTGCGATACGGTCTTGATCGAGAGCGTCGCGCGAATCAGCGCCAGGTCGTCATTGGCGCTTCCGCCGCTGCAGGCACCGAGCGCGACTGCCGCGACTGCGGCGAACCCGAGAGCTTTGAGGCCAGAATTCTTCAGAAACGACATCGTCGGACACTCCCCAGTGGTTATTGTCCGTTGCCGGACTTTCATTGCAGCCGGTGATTCTAATTGAATTCGCCCTGTTACGGGGCCGGCCACGGCCGTTCCAGCTCCCACAGGAGTGGGGCAAACCCGCGCCTGGCCAGCAATCCTGCACCCAGGGGGCGGAAATGGCGCCCCAGGCGGCTGCGGTACCAGGCGGCGGGCCGCAGCCAGACCCCGGAATCGCTGCGCCCGCGGTCCGCGTTGCGCCGCCAGTCTTCGGTGGTCAATACGCTGAAGTACAAGGCGCCATGGCTGAGCCTGGAGAGATTCCTGAGCGCCCGCGCAGCTTCCCGGTCGGGGAGGTATTGCAGCACGTCGTGGCAGATCACCAGGTCGAATGGCACCCGGGACGCGTAGTCAGCAATGCTGGCCTGGATCCAGCCATGGCGCCTGCACAGGTATTCGCTGGGGTCCAGCCCTATGTATCGGGCACGCGGAAAATACTCGCGCACCGGCTTTCGCATGTGCCCGAGACCACAGCCGGCATCCAGTACGCGCCGGACGCTGAAACCCAGGTAGGAAGTGAATGCGCAGATGAACCTGCCAAGCCGCAGGGCATCATCGCGTGAGGCGACGCGCGTCTTGGGGTCGCGGTAGTAGCGCTGATAGAACCCGGCGTCGAACTTCACCGGCAATTATTCGACCGTGACGCTCTTGGCGAGGTTGCGAGGCTGGTCGAGGTCAGTGCCTCTCAGCACGGCCGTATGATACGCGAGTAGCTGCAGCGGTATCGTGTAGACCGCCGGCGCCTGGAAGTAGGTGACGTGCCGCGGCATCGTGATCACCTGCACGCCATCCGATGGCTCAATGCCGGATTCCGGGTCCGCAAATACGTAGAGCATGCCACCACGCGCGCGGACTTCCTGCAGGTTCGATTTCACTTTCTCGAGCAGGTCGTTGTTCGGTGCCACCGCTATCACCGGCATGTCGGCATCCACGAGCGCAAGCGGCCCGTGCTTCAGTTCGCCGGCTGCGTAGGCTTCGGCATGAATGTAGGAAATCTCCTTGAGCTTCAGCGCGCCTTCCATCGCTATCGGGAACATCGCGCCGCGCCCGAGGAAAAGCGCGTGATGCTTCGGCGCGATTTCCTTCGCAAGCTCCCGGATCACCGGATCCAGCGCAAGCGTCTGCTCGAGCATCGCCGGCAGTTCCAGCAGGCGCTTGACCAAGCCATTTTCGCGCTCCGCGCCGATGCCATGATGCTTCCCGATCGCAATGACCAGCATGCCGAGCGCCGCGAGCTGCGTCGTAAAAGCCTTGGTCGACGCCACGCCGATCTCCGGCCCGGCGCGCGTCAGCAGAACGAGCTCCGATTCGCGCACCAGCGAGCTCTCCGGCACGTTGCAGATCGCCAGTGTCGAGAGAAATCCGGCTTTGCGCGCCAGCCTGAGGGCCGCGAGCGAATCAGCGGTTTCACCGGACTGCGAAATCGAGACAAACAGCGAGTTCGCAGGCACGACCGGGTCGCGGTAGCGAAATTCGCTGGCAATCTCGACGCGACATGGCACACGGCAGATCTGCTCGATGAAATATCCCGCGACCACGCCCGCGTGATAGCTGGTTCCGCAAGCCACGATGTGAACCGAGGTCGTGCGCTTCAGAACTTCCATTGCGGCCGGCCCGAAAGCCTGCGACAACAACTTGCCGCCGGCGATTCGCTCGGAAAGCGTCTGCGCCACGGCGCGCGGCTGCTCGTGAATCTCTTTCAGCATGAAATGCGCGTAATCGCCGCGCTCGGCGGCCTCCGCCGACTGCTCCGAGACGTATTCCGCCCGCGTGACTGGCTGACCAGCGGTATCCACGATCTCGATGCTCCGGCGGTGGATGCAGGCGACGTCACCTTCTTCCAGGATCACGAATCGCCGCGTCACGGGCAGGAGCGCCGCGATGTCCGAGGCCACGAAATTTTCGTCCTCGCCGATGCCGATCAGCGCAGGACAACCGGCGCGAGCCAGCACGATGCAGTCGGGGTCCTGCCCCCACATCACTGCGAGCGAATAGGCGCCGCGCAGCTCGGCAACGGTTTCGCGCACGGCTGCGAACAGGTCGTTTTTTCCGGCGAGGTGATGATGAATCCGGTGTGCGATCACTTCGGTGTCGGTATCGGAAGTGAATTCGTAACCGAGCCGTTCGAGCTCCGCGCGCAGCTCCTCGTGGTTCTCGATGATCCCGTTGTGCACTATCGCGATGCCGTCCCGCGAAATATGCGGATGGGCATTGCGCTCGTTCGGCACGCCGTGGGTCGCCCAGCGCGTGTGGGCTATGCCGAGATGGCCGGCGGTCGGCGAGGCCAGCAGCGCCTCGGAGAGCATGGCAACCTTGCCGACGGCACGCAGCCGCGCGACTTCGGTCCCGCCATTCAGCACGGCGACACCGGCCGAGTCGTAGCCACGGTATTCGAGGCGCTTCAGGCCCTCGATCAGGATCGGTACCACATCGCGTCCGGCGACCGCTCCTACGATTCCGCACATGCTCCACAAATCCTGGGGCGTACCCGATTATTGATGGGCGGCAGCCGCGCGGAGGGACCCGGCGGAGCCGTCACGACATTCTAATCCAATGGGGTACCGCCGGAGCGGGGGCCTATTTCACAGAATCCGGCGGGCGCTCACGGCGCTAACCGGGCTTCTTCGACGGACGCTTCCAGTTGTCTACGGTCTGCTGCCGGGCTCGCTCCAGCGTCAATTTTCCGGCAGGAGCCGGCTTGGTGATGGTCGACCCGGCCCCAATAACGGCATCCGCGCCAACCGTCACCGGCGCCACCAGCATCGTGCCCGAACCGATGAAGGCACCATCCTCGATGGTCGTGCGGTGCTTTTTGGCGCCGTCGTAATTGCAGGTCACGGTGCCGGCACCGACATTGACCTTTGCGCCCACATCGGTGTCACCGACGTAACTCAAGTGATTGGCCTTGCTGCCGGCACCGATGACGCTGTTCTTGACCTCGACGAAGTTGCCGATATGTACCCCGTCCGCAAGCCGGTTACCGGGCCGCATTCTCGCGAACGGCCCGATCACGCAGTCCGCCCCCATCGCGCTGGCCTCCAGCACGCAATTCGCGTTGATGACCGTGCGAGCGCCGACTTCGCAATCGCGCAACAGGCAATTGGGCCCGATCCGCACGCCGTCGCCGAGCCGCACCTTGCCCTCGAGAATTACATTGATATCGAGCGTCACATCGCGTCCGCACTGAACCTCGCCGCGGATGTCCACGCGCGCGGGATCCACGATCGTCACGCCAGCACGCATCAGCTCGGTCGCACGCTCGCGGCGCAGCGCCGCTTCGACTTCTGCGAGTTGCAGTTTATCGTTCACGCCCAGTACCTCCGTCGCAGACGACGCCACAACGGCTTCGACCGCGACACCGTCCCGCACCGCAGCAACGATGCAGTCAGGCAGATAGTACTCGCCCTGGGCGTTGTCGCGCCCGAGCGCAGACAACCAGCGCCGGAGCCGGCTGGCCGGCGCTGCCAGGAGGCCGGTATTGACCTCTGCAATGGCGAGTTCCTTGTGGTTCGCATCCTTGTGCTCGACGATGCGCGCCACGCGCCCGGTCGTGTCGCGGATCACGCGGCCATAGCCGGCCGGATCCGGCAGCACCGCGGTCAGCAGCGCAAGCGATGATGCGCCGGCACGGTCGACCAGGCTGGCAAGCGTCGCAGCGCGCACGAGCGGCACGTCGCCATACAGTACTAGCACGATATGTTCGTCCGGTATCGCCGGCATGGCCTGCCGCACGGCATGCCCGGTTCCCAGCTGCTCCGCCTGCAGCACCCATTGGATTCCAGCATCCGGCAACGCCTCGCGAACGCGCTCGCCGCCGTGACCGTGAACAACATGGATGGCATCGGGTCGAAGCTGGCGTGCCGTGTCAACCACATGCGCCAGCAATGGGCGTCCCGCCAGTGGTTGCAATACCTTTGGCAGGTCGCTCACCATGCGCTTGCCCTGGCCGGCGGCCAGGATGACGACGGACAGGGACATCGGGGCGGATTGTACCGGAGAGCGATTAGCCAGGATGTCCGTGATGCCGAATCCACGCGGAACAGGCCGATGTGCGCACTGATGCCCAAAGCAAACTTGATTGGTTTGGCCTGCTTCGTGCTGTTGTGTTGTTCGAGTGAACAGCAGGATCAGGGCAAAACGCCGCAAAATGCCGCGCCCGCGGCCATTCCAGCCTACGAACGCGGTTCACCTGCGGCAGAGCCCGGGCCGCCGCCCGCGAATGTCGCTGTGGCTGGCAAGACAATCCAGCCGTCGACCACTCCGGATGCCTGCCGATACGATGGACTGTCGGACGCGCTGACAGAGGCGCGGGCCCGCTGGCAGGGAACCGGCATCAACAGTTACAGCATGACGATCCAGCGTTCTTCGTTTAACCAACTGGCGGCATGGCCGAATTCGAAGCCACTGAAACTCAGGGTGAGGGATGGTCAGGCAACCGGGAATCTTCCGCGCGTCGATGCCGCCTGGTTGCAGACCGTGACTGTTGACGGATTATTCGAATACATCGAGAACCAGGCATCACAGCGCCCTGATTGCCTGAGCGTCAAATTCGATCCCATGTTTGGATATCCGATTTCGATCAGGATCGATCCGGTGCTCGGCGGTGCGGACGACGAAGTAGAATTCGCCATTAGCGACTTCGGGCCTTGACTGGATCAGGTGCCCACCACCAATAATTCATCCTGGGAGCCGCCTGCTTGCGTCTTTGGAGCATCCATCCCCGCTACCTCGATGCCCAGGGCTTGGTCGCGCTGTGGCGGGAAGCACTGCTAGCACAGGCCGTTTTGCGGGGCCGCACAAAAGGGTACCGGCGCCACCCGCAGCTCGCGCGGTTCCGTGCCCACGCAGCGCCCCGCTCCGCGATCAACGCGTATCTCGCCGAGGTTCATGCCGATGCAACACGGCGTGGATTTGCCTTCGATCGCAGTAAGATTGGTCCCCGGCGCAGGATCGACCCATTGTCGGTTACGGCCGGGCAGCTCTCCTACGAGTGGCAACATCTGATGCGAAAGCTTGCGCGACGCAATCCTGCGCTGCGCCGTCGATGGAGCGCTATTGCTGCGCCGGATTGCCATCCATCGTTCAGACGCGTGCGCGGCCCGGTCGAAACCTGGGAAAAGCACTGATGGGAGACAAGCCGTGCGTTTGCTGATTTGTATGACATTACTTACTCTGTCACTCGGCACCATCGCTGCAGAACAACTGGACCGATCGCAGGGCATGAAGGCATTTGCCACCCGCTACACCGCCGCCTGGTGCAGCCAGGATCCCGCGAGTGTCGCCACGTTCTTTGCAGAGAGCGGCTGGCTCAAGATCAATGATGGCGCTCCCTCCGTCGGGCGCGCGGCGATCACCGAGGCGGCGCGGTCGTTCATGACCGATTTCCCGGATATGGAGGTCAAGATGAACGGGCTGGAGCGCAGGGAGGAAGGCTATATCTATCGCTGGACCCTGATCGGGACAAATACCGGTCCGGGCGGCACGGGAAACAAGGTCCGCATCAGCGGCTACGAGGAATGGAGCATCGGCCCGGATGGATTGATCGCCGCGTCGCTCGGCCATTTCGACGAGGCCGACTACCAGCGACAGCTTGGCAGAACCATTAACAACGGCAAGACGTGACCCGCTTCGTGCAGAATACGCGTACGAGATCATCCGAAAACAATTTGAGGTCCCATGGCAACGAAACTTGAAAAGCCCTTGAAGCGCGAACTGAACGTAAACGACGCGCCGTACATGCTCACGATTTCACCGGAAGGCCTGAAGCTGGTGCCGAAAGGCAAGCGAAATGGCCACGAAATGACGTGGAAGGAGATTCTCGGCGGGTCTGCCGAGCCGAACCCTTCATACGGCGGAATGCCGGGCTCCTAGACAGCCTGCTCGACTGATTGGCGACTGCGCAAGCCCATCAAGGCGGGCGTGACGAGGGCGCCCATGCAAGCATTGATCTTCGACCTGGACGGCACGTTGATCGACACGGTCTATGCGCATGTGTTCGCCTGGCAGCGAGCGTTTGCGGAGAACGGACTCGCGATCGATGGCTGGCGCATCCACCGGCGCATCGGCATGAGCGGCGGCCTCGCTGCGCGCGCGGCCGCCCGCGAGCTCGGGCGCGAAATCAATGCCGCGCAGGAGGAAGTTCTCCTGAAACGCCACAGCGAACTGTTCCGGAAGTTCCTGCCCGAGCGCAGGCCCCTGCCCGGCGCCGTCGAAATGCTGCGCACCTTGCGCGCCCAGAAGGTCCCATTTGGAATCGCGACTTCCGGAAGTCGTCCGGAAATTGACCTGTCACTCGAAACGCTAGGCATCGGCACGGAGACCGTCGTGATCGAGCGTCGCGACGTCAAGCGGGCGAAACCCGAGCCGGATCTTTTTCTGGCGTGCCAGCAGAAGCTCGGCGTGCCGGTTGGCGAGTGCTATGTCGTCGGCGATGCGGTCTGGGACCTGCTGGCGGCCCGCCGCGCCGGCATGTTGAGCGTGGGATTGCTAAGCGGCGGTTACGGCGAGAACGAGTTGCTGGCCGCCGGCGCGTATCGTGTGTATCGGGATGCTGCGGATCTGCACCGTTCACTCGATGAGTTGGGCGTCCTGCCCTGAGCGCCCCGGCCTGGCGCCCCCCGACTACCAGGGATA
>JAOUGR010000365.1 GCA_029857655.1 Gammaproteobacteria bacterium
CCGGGTGGCTGTCTCTATTCACGGCCTGCCGACCACTCTGACGTTTTCAGGAATTTCGCACCCAGGCTGGGGGTCATCTGGCGGCCCGTCGAAAGCGTTGCCGCCTATCTCGCGCTGGCCAGCGGGTTCCGCGCACCGGAAGCCACCGAACTCTACCGCCTGCAGCGCCAGCAGTCCCTTGCTGATCTCAGTTCGGAGCGCGCGGATTCCGCCGAACTCGGCCTGCGCTGGCGCGGTGCATTGGCTGCACTGGATCTCGCGGCATTCACGATGGACAAGCGGAACGCGATCCTGCGCGACTCCGCGGGTTTCAATGTCAGCGACGGGCGCACGCGCCACCAGGGCGTCGAGTACGAATTTGACTGGGCCTTCGCCAGTTCATGGACGATCGAGGGCAGCGGCACGATTGCGCGCCATGAATACCGGTTCACGGCAGCGGTTGAACAGGGCGAGCAGATCACCGCGGGAAACGATGTCGACACGGCGCCGCGCCAGATGCACACACTGCGGCTGAGGCATGGCGTGGAGAGATTCACCGGGGAACTGGAGTGGCTGCACGTGGGCGGCTACTGGACTAACGCCGCCAATACGGCGAGATACGGCGGCCATGACCTCATGAACCTGCGATTCTCGTGGCGGCCGCAACCGGCCTGGACAATCGCGCTGCGCGTGACAAACCTGCTGGACACGGCCTATGCCGATCGCGCAGATTTCGCATTCGGCAGCCATCGATACTTCCCGGGCCGCGGCCGCGCGGCCTTCGTCGAACTGGCCTGGCATAAGGACTGAGACCATGAATTACGCCGCGATGATCGTGACCGCCCTCGTTGGCGCCTCACTCGCCCTGCAGATCGGCCTGAATGCCACAATGAGCCAGCACGTCGGTTCGCCGACTGCGGCAGCCCTGGTCAATTTCGCGGTCGGAACCCTGGTGCTGTTCCTGATCGTCCTGCTGGGACGTGGATCGTTACCGATGCTGGCGCAGGCCGGCGGCGCGCCGTGGTGGGCATGGGGCGGCGGTCTGCTCGGCGCCTGTTTCGTCGCCGCTTCGACGGCATTCGGGCCGATGATCGGCGGCGCCGCGTTCCTCGCCTTGCTGGTTGCCGGGCAGATGATCGCCGCGCTCGCGATCGATCATTACGGGGTGCTGGGATTCCCTGTGCGCTCCGTCGACGGCTGGCGCATTGCCGGTGCATTGCTCGTGGTCGCGGGCGTGTTCCTGCTGACGCGACGCTAGGCCGCGCTCAAACAAATCTTGATCTCGTCAAGCCTTCCCGACGCGACGCCCTCGCGGCTGCTGCTGCGTGATGCAGTGGATGTTGCCGCCGCCCAGCAGGATCTCGCGCGACGGCACGCCGATGACTTTGCGGCCGGGGAAAAGCCGCGTGATCGCCGCCTTTGCGCGCTGGTCGGTGCGCGAATCCAGCAGCGGCATCACGATGTGACGGTTCGCGATGTAGAAATTCACGTAGGAGCCCGCAAGCCGGTCGCCGCCGCGGCGCTGCTTGCTGGCGGGCTCCTGCTCGATGCCCGCGGCTTCCTCCGCCGTCATGTACAAGGGACCGGGTTGCAGTAATTTATTTATTTTCAATGACTTGCCGCGTGCATCTCGAACCGTTCGAAGTACCTCGAAGGCTTCGTGCGAAATGTCGTACTGGGGATCCTCGGGATCCTCGCACCAGGTCAGTGCCACTTCGCCCGGGCGCGCGAAGCAGCAAAGATTGTCCACGTGGCCGTCGGTCTCGTCCTTGTGGACACCCCTCTTCAGCCAGATGATCTGCTCAACGCCGAGATAGCGCTGCAACAAGTTCTCGATCTGGCCGCGCCGGAGACCCGGATTGCGATTGGGATTCAGCAGGCATTCTTCCGTGGTCAGCAGCGTGCCGCGACCATCCACGTGAATGGCGCCGCCCTCCAGCACGAATGGCGCGCGATAACGCTCGCAGCGCTCGATCTCGAGAACCTTGGCCGCGACCTGCGCGTCGAGGTCCCAGGGACTGTAGAGACCACCCGAGCGCCCGCCCCAGGCATTGAAGATCCAGTCGACACCGCGCACGCGGCCGCGCCGGTCCACGATGAATGTTGGACCGACATCACGCATCCAGGCATCGTCCGACGACATCTCGACTACGCGAACGGAAGCCGGCAGCGCAGCGCGCGCCTGCTCGTACTGATCCGCCGAAGCGCACATCGTCACCGGCTCGCTTTGTGCAATCGCCGCGGCCACCGCGGCGTAGGCCAGTTGCGCGGGCACGGCGCCTGCGCGCCAGTTGTCGGGACGCTCGGGCCACAGCATCCAGGCGCCCGCATGCGGCTCGAATTCCGCGGGCATGCGGAATCCGTCCTGGGACGGCGTGCGATTGCGGATCGGTGCGGCGGTCTTCTGCTGCATGGCGCGATTCTACGCGATACCGCGCCGTTTCAGACTCCCTCCCGCCGGATGGCGATTTCCTTGACGACTGCGTATATCGCGGGAATCACGATCAGGGCAAGAACGGTCACCGAAACCATGCCACCTACCATTGGTGCCGCGATGCGGCGCATCACCTCGGAACCAGTGCCGCTACCCCACATGATCGGCAGCAACCCGCCGATAATCGCCGCCACCGTCATCATAATTGGGCGCACGCGCAATAGCGCGCCC
>JAOUGR010000366.1 GCA_029857655.1 Gammaproteobacteria bacterium
CGCGCGGCCGTATGGAAACAGCTGAAGCTGTTCGGCGACTGGGGCATCGAATTGCAGGCGACGCCGGGGCGCGGCTACCGGCTGCATGAGCCGCTCGATCTGCTCGAGGCAGGCGCGATCCGCGATGCGCTGCCGCAGTGGGCCGCGGGTCGCCTGCGGAACCTGGAAATCCACGAAGAACTCGCATCGACGAGTGACCGCCTGCTCTCGGTCGTGGACCTGCCTGCGGGGCGATTCGACGCTTGCCTGGCGGAATTCCAGAGTGCGGGCCGCGGCCGGCGTGGCCGGCGCTGGCTTGCGCCCTATGCGACGGGCTTGTGCCTGTCCGTTAACTGGAGCTTTGACGACGCGCCGGTGGCGCTCAGCGCCCTTTCACTCGCGATCGGCGTCGCAATCCTGCGGGCATTGCGGCGGCTGAATATCCACGGGCTCGCACTCAAGTGGCCCAACGACATCGTGCACGGCCGGCGCAAACTGGGCGGTATCCTGATCGACATGCGCGGGGAGGTCGCCGGGCCCGCCTATGTCGTTGTCGGCGCCGGCATGAATGTGCGCCTGCCACAGTCGCTGCGTGCACAACTGCTGGCCGATGGCATCGAGGCGGCCGGGCTGAGTGAATTGCTCGACACGCCACCGAGCCGCAATGCGCTTGCGGCTGCCTTCGTGAATGAGATCGCGCTCGCGCTGGAGGAATTCGGCATGCGCGGTCTCGCCCCATTCATGGATGAATGGCAGAGTGCCGATGACCTGATCGATCAGCCGGTTCGCGTGCAGCAGGGCGCCGAGAGCGTGGACGGACTGGCGCGCGGCATCGATGCGGACGGGGCGCTGCTGGTCGACGTGCATGGCGTGCGGCGCCGGATCCTGTCCGGTGAAGTGACGGTGCGGGCGCTGCGATGATCATGTCAGCTGAAAGACTGGCTGTTGTGGCCGGCAACGCATAGATTGCCCACCGATGCGCGTCATTTTTGCACTGCTGGTGCTCGCCAATATCGCCTGGTTCGCCTGGACGCACTGGGTCGACCGGCCCGTCGATGCACCAGTTCCAGCGCGCATCGAGGCGCCACAATTGGTGCTGGCCCGCGAGGCGCCTGCGACGGAAGCGGCGGCGCGGCCGGCGATCCGGCCGGCGGACAATTGCCTGAGCCTGGGCCCATTCGGCGACCTGACCGATGCGGCGCGGGCGTCGACGCTGCTGCGCGAAAACGGCCTGCAACCGCGCCAGCGGGCCGGTGAGGGCGTGGTCTGGAAAGGCTACTGGGTGTCGCTCGAACAGGTGCCGGATCGTGCGTCGGCCGAAGCCATCATCGAGCGCCTGCGGCGATTCGGCATCGGCGATGCCTATTCGATGCCGGACCAGGGCCGGCAGATCACAATTTCACTCGGACTTTTCACTGAACGCCAGCGTGCGCTGCGGCGCATGGACGAAGTCAAGGCACTCGGCTTCGAGCCGCTGATGGCGGAACGCGAACGCAGCGGTACCGTCTACTGGATCGACGTCGATGTCGAGGCGCCGGAAAAATTGCCGGATGCAGCGCTTCTTGACGGCGACGGCGGCCGCATCCTGCGGCTTGAGATCCAGCCCTGCGACGCTGCGGCCGGCACCAGCCGTCCCGCCCCTGATCTGGCGCAGGGCAGGGCGCTGCCCGGATAGAATATCTCCCGAGGCCGGCGTAGCTCAGCTGGTAGAGCAGTGGTTTTGTAAACCTCAGGTCGGGGGTTCGACTCCCTCCGCCGGCACCATTTCGACCAGGAGACCGCATGGCGAACATCGCGGTGGGCGGCTTCCAGCACGAGACCAATGCCTTTGCCGAGCTCGAGACCGGGCTTGCGCAATTCATCGAGCCCGCTGCGGCGCTGATTCCGCCCGCAGGGCCGGGATCAAAGTAAACTGTGCCGATGCGATCACGGTTGTTCAGGACATTCTGATGCGCAGGATCCTGGTTGCCATCGACGGTTCGGATTGTGCCCTGCGCGCGCTCGACTTCGCAGTGCAGCAGGCGCGCTGCGCCCCGAAGGCGGAACTCCACGTACTGAACATTCAGCTGCCGGCGAATGCCTACACCGCGTGGGAGATCTACGTGACTGCGGAGCGCATCCAGCAGATTGCCACCGAGCGGGCGCGCGCCATCCTTGAAGCGGCGGCCGCGCGACTGAAGAAAGCTGACTGCAGTTACAAACTCGAGCAGCTGGAAGGCGATCCGGCCACGACAATTGCCGGCCGGGCAGCAGAACTTGCCTGCGAGTCGATCACGATGGGGACCCGCGGTTCGGGGCCGCTCGGAATACTGGTGATGGGATCCGTGGCGCAGAAGGTCATCTACCACGCCACCCTGCCGGTGACGCTGGTGAAGTAGCTCCCGCGCTCACTTCCCGTAGTACAGCTCCGGCAGCCAGAGCGCGATCTGCGGGAACATGATTACGAGGCCCAGCCCGAGGACCATGAGCAGCACGAACGGGATGATCGACCGGTAGATATCGGCGAGCGTGATTTCCGGGGGCGCCATCGCCCGCATCAGGAACAGGTTGTAGCCGAAGGGCGGAGTCATGTAGGCGACCTGGCATGTGATCGTGTACAGGATGCCGTACCAGATGAGGTTGAATCCAAGGGCGATGATCAAGGGCACGTACAGCGGCGCGAC
>JAOUGR010000367.1 GCA_029857655.1 Gammaproteobacteria bacterium
CAGTCGTAGCAGCGCAACGGCCAGCGCCGCGGGATCCGCCGTCTGCACCGCCAGCCCCGTTTCGCCGTCCTGGTTCACCCAGTTGACCCCGTTGTCGAGCCGGCAGCACAGCACCGGCTTGCCGCAGGCCATGGCCTCGACCTGGACGATGCCGAAGGCCTCCGCGGGCTCGACCGAGGGCAGGCAGAACACGTCGCACGCGTGGTACCAGGCGGGCAGATCCTTGTCCGGAATGCGGCCGATGAAGTGGACCCTGTCGGCAACGCCCGCGTCGCGCGCCATGCGTTGCAGCTCTGCCGTAAGGGGGCCCTGGCCGCCGAGCGCGAGCACGGCCTGCGGGACGGACGCGAGCGCGCGGATCAGAAACCCGAATCCCTTGTAGTAGACGTGGCGCCCGAGCGCAAACAACAGGAACTCGCCCGCGTGGCGCAGGCGGATCTCGTCGGCGAGCGGCGGCCTTGTCAGGAAACGTGCCAGGTCAAAACCGTAGGGCACGACGTGAAACCTGGCGGAGTCGCGCACGAGCGCCAGTTGCGCCGACGAGCTGATGTGCGCCGGGGTCGCGGCAATGATGGCGTCGACGTCTTGCAGCGACCTATCGAGCATTGGCCGGTAGAACTTGAGCAGCCCCTGTTGGCGCACGATATCGCTGTGCCAGGAGATGACGCGCTTTACCGTTCGCGGCAACAATGCGTAGGCGAGATGCGCCATCGGATCCGCGGGAAACTGCAGGTGCACGATATCGAAGGGCTGCCGCCAGTGGCGCCGCAAGGCATGCCAGGGCATCGAAGGGCAGACCGGCGTGCCACCCAGATGGGCGACGGAGCGCGCGTACACCGTTTCACCCGCCATCGGCACGTCGGGGCGCGGCCCGCGCTGCGCGACGATGTTGACGAAGCTCACCTCGCCCTCGAGCGCATGGCCGAGCTCGAACACGTAGCGCTCCAACCCGCCGAAATTGTCGTCGGCATAGCGGCCGAAGGTGAGGACCCGGATCACTGGGCTACGCCGTCCAGATCCTTTGCTTGCCGCGCACGTGCTGCACTTCCTGCAGCGTACGGTAGATGGTCGCGGGCCGCGAGCTCATGCCGCCAAAGCGCATGCCCACCACGACGCGATTGACGAACACGGGATCACGCATGAGCACCTCGCGCAGGATGGGCTCATAATCCCTTGCTCGTTGGACCGGTTCCAACCCGTCGTACACTTCATAAAAGCACTCGCAGCGGCCTTCGAACCGTGAACTCGACCTCCGCATGGCTCAGTGTCTGCATAGCCGTAGGCGTGAAGGAATTGCCATCGCGCCTACTTGCTACGCTGGACTCCGTAGCTTCACAAGTTGGCGCAAGAATCGAGGTCGTGCTGAAGACAGTAGGCGATCAGTTGGCGGGCGAGGTCGAAGAGTATCGCAAGTCCCATTCAAATACGCGAATCCTCATGCGTACGGGCGCCGATCAGGGAATCTACGATGCCTTCAACATCTGTCTGGCTTCGACCTCCGGCCAATACATTCTCTTCTTGGGGTGCGGTGACGAACTGGTCGATTCGTCGGTAGCGGCCGATCTTCAGCGGAACGCGATGTCTTTGGGGACGCCTGACGTGATGTACGGACGTGTCATCCTGAGCGATGGAAGCGCCGAGGGCTCCAGCACGTTCCCGACCGACTGTTTCTTTGGACGTCGCGCGAGGTTGCCCTGGCGCAATCCTTGCCACTCGCAGGGATTGGTATATCGAAGAGATTGGCTGGCGCGCCATCCATTCCGCACGGACGTTGGTCCGCTAGCCGACCTCGTGCACACGTATCAATATCGCGTTTTCGAGCGCGCAAGATGGGTCGAAAGGCCGATCACAATTTTCCGCACTGACGGAGCCTCCCACGCGATGGACATCGCGTCGCTTGCGGCACGGCTGCGCGGCGTACGCGCAAACTGCGAGAATTTTCGCTTCGCCGCGGGTTGGAAGCTTCTTTCCAGCCTAGTTTACTTCGCCATGTTTGCCCGGCACCGCGTCACAAGGCTGAAGGGTCGCGCATGATACGTCCTCACTAGCGCGCCAACGAACTGCAAAGGAAACGCGCAATTGATATCAGTTTGCCTGGCCACCTACAACGGAGAAAAATATGTGGCCGCCCAAATTGAGTCGATCCTCTCGTCGCCTCTGGTCGACGAGCTGCTGGTGTCGGATGACGGATCCATCGACCGCACTATGGAGGTCGTTGGGCGCTTTTCGGATCCCCGGATCAGGTTGCTTCGCGGACCGCGCGCGGGCCCAGGCAGAAACTTCGAATTCCTGCTGACCATGGCGCGGGGGGAGTACATCTTCCTGTCGGACCAGGATGACATTTGGAAACCCGAGAAGGTAGGCTTGGTGCTCGATCAGTTGCAGCGAGCCGATCTCGTGGTATCTGACTGCGTGGTCGTCGATCAGGATCTGAAGGTCCTTCACCCCTCATACTTTGCTTTGATGGGGTCTCGCCCGGGTCTGGTGAAGAACATCGTCAGAAACAGCTACCTGGGCTGTTGCATGGCGCTTCGCCGGGGTTTGCTGAAGCACGTGTTGCCCCTCCCCGGGCATCTCCCCTACCACGACTGGTGGATCGGCATGATCGCGGAGCTGTTCGGCAAAGTGACGTTCATGA
>JAOUGR010000083.1 GCA_029857655.1 Gammaproteobacteria bacterium
GCGTTGATCCGGGCAACGAACGCCCGCACGATCGCTTCCGCTGATTCCTGGGACATCGCCGAATCCCCGGGCTGGCTGTTGGCGAATCTGTTTGATCAGTCCCAAGCTGATCGCGCGCCCGGCAAATGACAATGAGATAGGTCAATTCTCGGAGTGCAGGGCGGCGCTGGCCCTGGGGGAGTATCCTTGGCATTCTCATGCTGGAGCTCATCATGGCACTCGCACTCACTTCAACGGCGTTCAGCCATAACGGTCCGATCCCGAAGATCTACACCTGCCAGGGCAAGGACATCTCGCCCGAGCTCGCCTGGAGCGGGTTGCCCGCGGGCACGAAGAGCCTGGTACTGATCGTGGACGACCCGGACGCGCCGGATCCGGCCAAGCCGAAAATGACCTGGGTGCACTGGATGCTCTACAACATTCCGCCGACCGCAACCGAACTTGCGGAGGCGCTTGCGCCTGCCGCGTTGCCGGCTGGCACTCGCGAGGGAATGAACGACTGGAATCGCACCGGCTATGGCGGCCCTTGCCCGCCGATTGGCCGGCATCGTTATTTCCACAAACTGTATGCGCTCGATACGGTGTTGCCGGATCTCAAGAGGCCGACCAAACCCGCGCTCGAGACGGCGATGCAAAGGCACGTGCTCGCAATGGGCGAGCTGATAGGGACCTACCAGAAAGACTGACCGGGCAGCCGACAGTCACAATCCGAGATCGGAAAGTCCCGGGTGGTCATCGGGGCGCCGCCCGAGTGGCCAGTGGTATTTCCGCTCGCTGTCCTTGATCGGCAGGTCGTTGATGCTGGCGATGCGCCGCTGCATGAAACCGTGCTGGTCGAACTCCCAGTTCTCGTTGCCGTAGGCACGGAACCAGTTGCCCGCGTCGTCGTGCCACTCGTAGGCGAACCGGACCGCAATGCGGTTGCCGTGGAAGGCCCAGAGTTCCTTGATCAGGCGATAGTCCAGTTCCTTGTTCCATTTGCGGATCAGGAACTGGACGATCGCTTCGCGACCGGTCAGGAACTCCGAACGGTTCCGCCAGGTGCTTCCGGGGGTGTAGGCGAGCGACACCCGCACCGGGTCGCGGGTATTCCATGCGTCCTCCGCCATGCGGACCTTCTTGGCCGCGGACTCGGCATCGAAAGGCGGAAACGGTGGTCTTGGGTTTTCGGCGGTGGTCATGGCGCCTAGGATAACTCGCAAGCCCGCCTTTGGCAGGCTTTGCTATGCTCGCCCGCCATGACCGAACTGCGTCGCGACCTCACGCTTGTCCACGGGATCGCGATCGTGGTCGGCATCACGATCGGCACCGGAATATTCCTCAAGTCCGCGCCGATGGCGCAGGCCGTCGGCTCGCCGCTTCTGGTCATGGCCGCGTGGGTTGTTGCGGGCGTGGTCGCGATGCTGGGCGCGCTCTGTTTCGCCGAGCTAGGCACGCTGCTGCCGCGCGCCGGGGGCGAATACCTTTATATACGCACGGCCTTTGGCGACCTGCCGGGATTTCTCTACGTCTGCATGAGCTTCATCATCGGTGCGGCGAGCCTGGGGGCCTACGGCGCGGCGTTCTCGATCTTCCTGTCCGACATCGTCACGCTGCCGGCGCCATGGTTCGAACGCACGCTGGATATTTTCGGCCAGCCTGTGCTGTGGCAGTTCGGCCTCCGGCAGATGATCGGCATCGCCGTCATCGCGATTTTCACCGGCGTGAATCTCGCCGGCGTCGCGTTTGGCGGGCGAGTCCAGACTTTTCTCACCTCGCTGAAGGTCATCGCACTCGTCGGCCTGGTGGCCGGCGTATTTCTGTTCGCCGATGGCAATGGCGGCGCCGAGGCGTCCGGCAGCGCAGTCATGAATGTCACGCCTGCGCCGGTCTTCACCATGAGCGCCTTCGGCTTTGCGATGCTATCGGCGCTGTGGGCGTACAGCGGATGGCAGTACCTGCCGATGGCGGCCGCGGAAGTGCGTGATCCGGCCCGCAACGTGCCACGCGCGGTCATCGGTGGCGGCCTGTTGATCGTCGCGCTGTATCTGTCCGTCAATGCGGCGTACTTCCATGTGCTGCCATTCGAGGCGGTGGTGACGTCGAGTTCGACGGCGCATCCGGGCGCGCCCGCCGTCGGTGCGCGCGCCGCTGAGACATTTCTCGGGCCACATGCGCTCGCGATCGCCGCAATCATCTTCCTGATCTCGACGGTCGGTTCATTGAATGGTGTACTGCTGACGCGTGCGCGCGTGCCGTACGCGGCTGCGCGTGACGGGCTCTTTTTCAAGTACTTTGCCCGTCTGAGCCCGGGCGCGAGTGTCCCGGCGGCATCGGTCGCCATGCACGGCGTGCTCGCCGTGCTGCTCGCCGCCTCGGGCACGTTCGACCAGCTCACGAACATGGCGACGCTGATCTTCGTTCTGTTCTGGGCGCTGTCGGGGATCGCGCTCCTGGTGCTTCGTCGCAAGCTGGCGGATGCGCCGCGCCCCTTCCGCGTGCCGGTCTATCCGCTGGTTCCACTCGCATTCATTCTCATCATGGCCGGGGTCCTGGTGAGCACGATCGTAGAGAGCCCGGCCGAAGCCGCGGCGGCATTCGGGCTGCTCGCCATTGGCCTGCCGCTATATCCGTTCTTTCGCCGCCGCGCGGGGTAGTGCCCCCGGTTTGTTATGCTTGCGTTGTCAACCCGGTGGAGGCCCGAAGCCATGAAGATCCTGCGCCTGATCCAGATAACAGTGACCGCGCTGTCGTTCGCCTTGCCGCTGTCGCTAGCTGCACAGCAGCTGGAGCGCGAAGTTTCCGCCGTCAGCGACGTGGAGGCACGCCTGGAGGGCTTCAGTTTCAAGGAAGGCCCGGTATCGAGGCTGGATTTCCACGGCACGGCGATCGCACTCGCCGCCGATGGCGATGCCGAAGTCGAGTTCCAGGATGGCCGCGCGCGCGTCGATGTCTCGGTGCGCAAGCTGCCCGATCCGTGGACGCTCGGTCCCTTCTCGATCTACGTGCTGTGGGCGGTCACCGCCGACGGCCGCGCCAACAACCTGGGCTCGCTGGAGGTTCGCAGCGGGCGCGCCTCGCTGGAGGCGACTGCTGCTCTTTCCCAGTTCGCGCTGGTCGTGAGCGCCGAGCCGCACTTCGCGGTGACGGCCCCGAGCAAGTACCTGGTGCTGCGCAGCACCGGACGGCGCGTGCGGGGCCAGGGCCTGGTTATACCCGGCCTGACTGAGCGCATCGATTACGCGGGGCTCGCGGCCCAGCCGTACAAGCCGGGCGGCCGGATACCGCTGGACCTGGTGCAGGCGCGCTACGCGCTGGCCATAGCGCGCGGCGCGCAGGCCGACCAGTACGCGGCTGACGAATTCGGTCAGGCCGAACAGTTGCTGGCCAGGGCCGAGGCGGCACAGACCGACAAGAAATACCGCGTCCGCAACACCGTGCCGCTGATCGCGCGTGATGCGGTGCAGATGGGCGAGGATGCCCGGCGCAAGGCTCTGTTCGGCCGCCAGGATGCCGAGGCCGCGGCGATTGCCGCCGAGGCCGCCGCGCGTGAAGAGGCGGCGGTGCTCGCTGCGCGCCAGAAGGCGGAGGAAGAGGCGCGACTCGCAGCGAGTATTGCGCTCGAGGAAGCGAAGCGGCGCGAGACGGAGTCGGCGGAACAGGCCGCGCGCGACGCTGCAGCCGAAGCCAACCGCCAGGCACGCGCGGATCTCACCGCGCGGCTGAACCGAGCCCTGCCGACCCGCCAGACCGAACGCGGCATCGTCGCGGAAATCGCCGGTGTGCAATTCGCCATTGGCGCCGCAACGCTGAACCCGGACGCCCGGGAAGGGCTGGCGCGCTTTGCGGGCATCGTAGGCGTCTATCCATCGTTGCGCTTCAGGGTCGAGGGCCACACCGACATCACCGGCAGCCACGAAACCAACATGACCCTGTCGCTGGCGCGTGCGATCAGCGTCCAGGATTACCTGATCGGGCAGGGCGTCGATGCGTCCTCGATCGAGGTGGAAGGTCTCGGTCCCGACCAGCCGGTTGCCACCAATGACACCAGTGAAGGCCGCGCGCGCAACCGCCGCGTCGAGATCATCCTCACGGGCGATCTGGTCACGGCTGACTGAAGCCGGTCAGGGCGTTTGCAGCCAGTCGGCGGCAAGAAAAGAAGAGAGCAGAATACCCAGCAAGAGTGCCTCTGTTTCCGGAATGTGGAGTTCGCCAAATGCCATATAGAGAAGTGACCGAGCAGCGACTTCGCTTCCTGGAGGTTGATGAGAAAACCTTCGATTCACTGCAGCGCGTCAAGCAGTCGCTCGATACCGAGTTCGATACTCTGCTGGACAAGTTCTACGCCCACATTCTCCAGGAACCAGAATTGCAGTCGCTGTTTCCAAACAGGGAAACCATGGCCAGGGCCCGACAGGCGCAAAAGCAATACTGGCTAACGCATCTGTTCGCCAAGAAGGTCGATCACAGACTGCTCGAGCAGGCGGAGCAGGTCGCAATAGCCCATCTGCGAATCGGCCTATCGCCGTCCTGGTACATGAGTGCTTACTGCTACATGCTCAACCAGTTTGTGGAATTAGCTCACGTGACCCATGAAGGCGACCCGGGCAAGGCGGCTTTGGCGGTTAAGGCGCTGAACAAGCTCGTATTCCTGGACATGAACACGGTCCTCGATATGTACTTCGAAGCGAAGAACGCATCGATGAGAGACCTGCTTTTTCGCGCCACCACTTTCTCCGAAGACGCCACAGGTTTGGTCAGCGAGCTCGAGAACGCGCAGCAGGATCTGCAGGGGAAAATCGATGCGGGCGCCGAAAGCGCGGAAATTTCCGCTTCGGCAACGCGGTTGTCCTCGCACGTGAAAACCCTGGCCTCACGCCTCGAGAAATTTCACACTAGTGACAGGTTGTCCACTGCACATCACGAACTGGAAGAGGGTTTTACGGCCCGCCTGCGACGGCTCATCGTCGGCAAATAGCGTGGAATAGCCGCCGTCGCGCGCGCGATCGAGCTTTACTCATCATCCTTGTCGCGATTCCGCGTGGTCCTGATCGGCCCGAGCGATCCCGCGACCTTCGAGGTGAAAATCAGCGGTTGGATACTTTGCCTTGCGAACAAGGGCGAGCCGCTGGCGCCCGTACCGGGCAGATCGGAATGGGCCATCATCCTGGCGGCCAGTATGATGCGGTCGTGGCACGGATCCTGGAATTCGTGCACTGACGCGGAGCGGGGGCATCTGAATGAATGGCGAGGAACTCGAGTACGTGGGCTTCTGGGCACGCGTAGGTGCGTCGATCATCGACACCCTTCTGGTGATGGTCATCTGCATGCCCCTGGTCACCTGGATCTATGGTCCGGATTATTTTCTGACGGCCGAGTTTATTCGCGGGCCGGCGGATTTTCTGGTGAACTGGATACTGCCAGCGATCGCGATCGTGCTGTTCTGGATGTACCGGCAGGCAACGCCCGGCAAGATGGTGATCTCCGCGCGT
The DNA here is from genome assembly GCA_029857655.1 of Gammaproteobacteria bacterium. Classification (GTDB taxonomy): domain Bacteria; phylum Pseudomonadota; class Gammaproteobacteria; order Steroidobacterales; family Steroidobacteraceae; genus SCUD01. The sequence goes on from JAOUGR010000083.1 coordinate 5,472, forward strand.
ATCGTGGATGCCAGGACCGGCGGAAAACCGACCACCGGGCAGTTCGTCGTGCGCTACCTGGGCTACTACGTATCGACTATCCCGTTTCTTCTTGGGCTCATCTGGGTGGCCTTCGATCCGCAGAAGCAAGGGTGGCACGACAAGCTCGCCGGAACAGTGGTCGTGCGGCCGAAGTTGCGAGGGACGCAGGCGGTCAAATTTCCCGCGGGCGCTTAGCGAGCAGAGGAAACGCCTTGTTGAGCTTTCGATCGAAGGTTGCGAGCGCGAACTTCCTGCTCCAAAGTCGCTGCGGCAACTGCGAACCGGCACCTAATTGAAGGCGAGTTCCTTGCGTGCCTCCGAAATCACGTAGGCGCGGATCGCCTCGACGTCCGCATCACCCAGGAACTTCCTGAAACCGATCATGCCGTTCGCTTGCAGTGCGCCATCGAGGACCACGGAGTTCCATGTAGCTGGTTGCAGCATCGGGCTGAAGCGAAGATCGGGCAGCACGTTGTTGCCTTGCGCCGAATCGCCGTGGCAGCCGATGCAGTTCGTCTGGTAGAGCAGCTTGCCCTGCAGCAACGTCTTGGCGTCGTCTGTTGCCGGCGGTGGCTCGGGGTGCTGGACCATCTTGGCTGGTGGAGTCGGCAGCGTCGCCTTTCCACCGAGCTTGTACACCAGCAGGCGGCGCTGGTTGGAGCCCGAGTTTGCGGTCAGCGCGCCGGACACCAGTGATATGGCGCCGCCCCAGCCCGCCAGAACCGCGAGGTACTGCTCGCCGTCGATCTCGTAGGTCATCGGTGCGGCGACAACGCCGGACTGGGTCGGCGTTTCCCAGAGCTGCTCGCCATTGTCGGCCCGGTACGCGACGAAGCGTGAATCGACCGTGCCCTGGAACACGAGATTGCCCGCGGTCGCGAGCACGCCGCCATTCCCCGGACCGGCCAGTGTCACGCGCCAGGCTTCCTTCTGATTGACCGGATCCCAGGCGATCAGGTCGCCCTTCAGCATGCTCTTGATGGCGCGGCGTGTAGCCACGTCGTCGGGCAGGGCGACGACCAGCATGTCGATGCCGAGGTTGTTCGATCGTCCTGGCCGGAACTTGAAATTCGCGTCGTGACCGTACGCCATCGGAATGTCGAGTGTCGGAATGTAGACCAACCCGGTCTTCGGGTTGAAGGCCATCGGGTTCCAGTTGTGGCCGCCGTAATAACTCGGCTTCACGAGCATCGGCTTGTCGAGATAGCGGGCCTCCGGATTCTCGATCGGCCGGCCGGTCTTCATGTCGACCCCGGTGGCCCAGTTGATCGGAACGTAGGGCGTGGCCGAGAGCAGTTCGCCCGTGCCGCGATCGAGTACGTAAAAGAATCCGTTCTTCGGCGCCTGCATCAGCACCTTGCGGGTCGCACCACCGATTGGCAGGTCGGCCAGCATGATGTGCTGCGTCGCCGTGTAGTCCCAGCTCTCGCCGGGCGTGGTCTGGTAGTGCCACACGTATTCACCCGTCTCGGGGCGAAGCGCCACGATCGAGGACAGGAACAGGTTGTCGCCTTTGCCGGCGGAGCGGATCTGGTGATTCCAGGGCGAGCCGTTGCCGACGCCGATGTAGAGCAGGTCGAGTTCCGCGTCATAGGCCATGGCATCCCAGACCGTGCCACCGCCTCCGTACTTCCACCATTCTCCGTTCCAGGTCGCGAGCGCCTTGTCCTTGAGCACCGCATCGGAAGCCGCGCCGTCCGCCGGCGCATTCGGATCGCCAGGCACGGTGTAAAAGCGCCACGCGAGTTTTCCGGTCTCGGCGTCGTAGGCGCTGAGATATCCGCGCACGCCGTACTCGGCGCCGCCGTGGCCGATCAGCACCTTGCCCTTCACGACGCGCGGTGCGCCAGTGATGGTGCGCGGCGTCGCGGGATCGAAAGTCTGCGCCGTCCAACGCGGCTTTCCGTTGCTGGCGTCGAGCGCGATGAGCCGGCCGTCGAGCGCACCAACGAAAACGCTGTCGCCCCACAGTGCGACACCACGATTCACGACGTCGCAGCAGGCGTCGAAGGCTTTATCGCGCGGCACTTCGGGGTCGTAGCGCCAGATCGGCTTGCCGGTTTTCGCATCGAGTGCCTGGACGACTGACCAGGGTTCGGTCACGTACAACACGCCATTTGCGATGAGCGGTGTCGCCTCCGCGCCGCGGGGCGCGGCGATGTCGAAGGACCACGCGAGTCCCAGCTCGGCGACGTTCTTGTCGTTGATGCGATCAAGCGGCGAGTAACGCTGCTCGTCGTAAGTGCGGCCGTAGCTCAGCCACTCGCCAGGTGCAGCGCTTTCGATGCGAGCCGCGTCAATGGGCGCCGGGGAGTTCCCGCAACCACCGAACAGCAGCGCAGTCGCGGCGCAAATGACCAGTCTTGAACGAGTCATGCGAGGGTCTCCCTTCAGGGCGTCACGACGTTGAACCAGTACGGGAACTCGTCGAGTAACGCCAGATGTGCACGCACGGCGGCTGGATTGCCGGTTATTTGTATCGA
>JAOUGR010000368.1 GCA_029857655.1 Gammaproteobacteria bacterium
GCCAGTGCCGAATGACGGAACGATCGGCGTGGACGAGACGCGACTGACCGGCGCGAAAGAGCACATCGTGCTGGATGTAAGCCACACGGGAATGCTGTTGTCTTCGTCGGTCGCTGACGCAGTTGCGCGATTCCTCGGGCGGGGGAAGTTCTGATCGCGGGGGAAGATGCGCTATCCTGCGGCCGTGCCGCCAGGTGATCCCAACGCCGCTGCCCCGCTGAGCGCCTGGATGGGTGCCTTGGTCATCACCCTGATCGCAGGCCTAGCGACGTGGACCATCGCCATCGAAGCTGGGGCTCCCCCCGCCGTACCATTCGTGGAATTCAACCAAGCGCGCATCAAGGCTCTTCGCGACCTGAGCCGGACCGCGGACGCTGTCACGGTCGTGATGCTCGGCTCTTCGGCGCTCAAGTACGCAACCGGGCAGGAAGCCGCGTTTGCTGAAGCAGTCTCTTCGAAGATCAAGCGCCCCGTGCATGTCCTGCGGATCGCGAGCAACTGGGGAACGTTCACAGACTATGTGCCGCTCGCGCCTGATCTCGCGCTGTTGAAGCCGGACCTTGTGGTGCTGCAACAGGAACTGATTGCAACGGACCGGCCGCGGCTGCGCAGCTTCCTGCTGTGGATCGAGGGAACGCGCCAGAAGCTCGGGATTGCTTCGCCCTTGGACAGCAGCGAATCAGACGAGGCGTACGTGCAGTTTGAGTATCCGTGCTGGAAACGGGGCTTCGGGCGTGACATAGACGATCACATGCGGGAACGGGATGAATGGGTCGCACTCCGGCCTCACGGGCCGGCGGCGATCGCGGCCCGCGCGTTCGTCGAAAAACTGCTGGCTGCGGGCGTCAGAGTTGCGTTGCTGGAGATTCCGCTGCGGCCGGACTACGACCAGGTGGCCCAGCGCCTGCGCGATTCGGCAATTTCAAGGCGGGAGGCCGACGCGCTGGGCAATCGCGTGCTGCACTGGGACCCCGGGGCGCTGGACAGCGCGCTCTATTGCGATGTCACGCACGTGACGCCGGCCGGCCAGGAAGTCTTTTCGAACTGGCTCGAGTCGCGGATTGCGGAGGCGCTGGCGCAGTCTGGAACCTGAGCGGCATCAACCCCGTTCTTTCTGCCTGCTGCGGCTGCGAAGCGCCTGCACACTCATGACCTTTTCATAGCGGCGAATTGCCTGCCCGGCGTCCGGCGCCGGGCCCGGATCCACGGCATCGTAGCCAGCCCGCTGCAGTACCGGATTCACGATTGGCGCCAGCCGGAACAAAGTTGCCGGGCTGAGAGAATGCCAGCGCCCGATGCTGTCCGGATCGACTCCGGTCTTGCCGTATGACTTCCAGTCGCCGAGGCCCGACGGCGCGTCCTGCAGAAGTGCATCGAGCAACGCTTGGCCCGGGGCAAGCTCCAGGAACCCGGTAAGCCGGTCCAGCGTTTCGTCCGGCTGGCGGACGAGATCTTCGTAGCGCAGCACGATTGTAGAACCGGCGTGGCGTCCGGCGAAATCCAGCAATGCCTCCGTTACGCCGGACCAGAGCCGGGCGAAAGCCTCGAACGGACTTGGATACCTGACGATGTACTCGTGGAGCTCCCGAATGTAGGTCTCGTTGGCGTCGCAAAGCTCCTTCAGGCTCAGAACCGAATCGAGACCGTGGCGCACGATGCACACGAACTGTGCGTGCCCTGCGAACAGCTGCTCGATCTCCGCTACGTAGAAACTGTCGATCGCTGTCTTGCTGGCCCACCGCCGCTTTCCGGCCGCGCCAGCGAGCTGGCGGAAGTAACCCTCGACAAATCCCCGAAGGTCGCCAAGCAGGGTTTCGGGCGCAATGCCCGCGGACCGCAGGCCGCCGATGACCCCGTAGTCAATTCCGTCCACGATCCTGTCGGATCGAAGAAACCGCGCAGCACTTGTGAGCAGGAAGGTTTCCCCGCCGCAGTGGACGTCGGGATGCCAGTTCAGCAGGCGGCGCAACAGCGTGGTGCCGCTGCGCGGAACACCGAGGATGATGATGCCATCCGATCGCGCGCCAACCATGATCGAATCCTCCGGTTCAGCGCTAGAAGTCGTCGTAGCGGAAATTGCCGGTCGGTTCCGCGACCAGCAGCAGTACCAGCACAAGCAATGCTCCGTACCAGATCGACATTACAACAATGGCGGCACGTCGGCCGATCCGCGGCAGGAGCCAGGCGTACATCAACCTGGCACTCCCAGCAGGGTGGCATAGATGCGCAATGCATCGGCCTTGTCGTACTGCACCATCACGATGCTCAACATCACGAAATGAAAGGTTACGAACCAGGCAATGAACCGGCCAACGATACCATTTCGTGCCGGCGATCTATCCGGTCCCTGACCGCGCCGCCTTTGGTACCACTGGCAAAGCACGATGGCGACACCGTGCACCAGGCCCCACAGCACGTACCTGGCGGAAACCTCGTGCCAGAGCCCGATGACGAGCATCGCAGCGAGCGCTGCGACGTAGGGCTTGCGTGTCAGAGAGAATACGGTCGTGTAGAGATAATCCCGCACCCAGCTCGTCAGCGAAATGTGCCAGCGCTGCCAGAATTCGATGATGTTCCGGCTGATGAACGGGTTGTTGAAGTTCTCGATGACCTTGAATCCCATCAGTCTCGACGCG
>JAOUGR010000369.1 GCA_029857655.1 Gammaproteobacteria bacterium
CCTCGCCGCGGGTGACGGTCAGGGTACGGCCGGGCTTCACCACGCTGCCCTTCGCGACCAGAGGACCGACCGCGGGATTGAGGATGTTGATCTTGTATTCGACCGTGACGAGCGAGCAGTCCGCCGGCATCAGCGAGTATGCCGAGTAGCCGCAGGCGCTGTCGCAGATCATGCCGAGGATGCCGCCATGGACGTAGCCCTTCTGCTGCGTGAGGTCGTCGCGAAAGGGCAGGACGATTTCGACGTAGCCGGGCTCGACCACGTCGAGCGATGCGCCGATCAGCGCCATCGCCTTCTGCCGGCTGAAGCTCGCGCGCACTCGCGCCGCGAACTGCGGGTCCTGGGGTTGAAAGCGGGTGGCGGGTGCGTTCATCGCGAGGCGACTGGCGAGGCTACTTGACGTTTACGTAAACGTCAACTGTGCCGGAGCTGCTTGCGGATCTTCTTCTCGAAAGCCTGCAGCTCCGAGAGCTGCGCCTCGATGTCGCCCCGCTGCTGCATCAGGGTCGTCTTGTGCGTTTCGAGTACCGCGAGAAAGCGCGCCAGCTGCGGCCGCTCGTCGCGCCCGGGCTCGTACATGTCGATCAGCTCGCGGATCTCGGACAGCGTCAGCCCGAGGCGCTTGCCGCGCAGCGTGAGCTTCAGGCGCGTGCGGTCGCGCGACGAATAGATGCGGCGCTGCCCGGCGCGCGCGGGCGAGAGCAGCCCATGGTCTTCGTAGAAGCGGATCGCGCGCGGCGTGACGTCGAATTCGGTCGCCAGCTCGCTGATGGAGAATTCGCCGCGTTCCTTTTCGATGGTCTGCATGATAGGGTGCAGAGATTCTAGCCCAGCCCGAGCGTTGCACTTCACCGCGTGCCTGCACCCGAATATCCTTTCGCGAATCCGCCCGCCCCGGGCGCGGCCACCGAGGTCGCGCCCGGCGTGCATTGGCTGCGCATGGCGCTGCCGTTCCAGCTCGACCACATCAATCTCTGGCTGCTGGAGGACCGCGACGGGTGGTTGATCGTCGACAGCGGCCTCGGCAACGACGCCACGCGTGCGCTGTGGGAGAAAATCTTCGCCGACAAGATCGGCGCCAAGCCGGTGCGGCGCGTCCTTGTCACCCACTATCATCCGGATCACGCGGGTAACGCCGCCTGGCTGTGCAAGCACTTCGGCGCCGCGCTGTGGATGACGCGCGGCGAATTCCTCACGGTGCATGCGGCACGCAACAACACCGCGGGCTACACCACCGAAGCGCAGATCGAGCTGTTCCGCGCCAACGGCCTGGATGAGGCGCGCGGTGCCGAACTGCGCCAGCGCGGCGGCCTGTACAAATCCATGGTGCCCGATTTCCCGGTCTCGCACCGACGCCTGTTCGACGGCGAGGATATCTCCGTTGGCGGTCGCAGCTGGAGGGTGATTCTCGGCTATGGCCACGCCCCAGAGCATGCCTCGCTGTTCTGCGGGGAGTTGAACCTGCTGATCTCCGGCGACATGCTGCTGCCGCGGATCTCCACCAATGTCGCGGTGCGGCCGATCGATCCATGGTCGAACCCGCTGCGCCTGTTCCTCGAATCGATCCGCGGCTACCGCAATCTGCCGCAGGACGTCCTGGTCCTGCCCTCCCATGGCCTGCCGTTCCGCGGCGCGCACGCGCGCATCGCGCAACTCGAGGCGCATCACACCGAGCGCCTGGGCGAGCTGAGCGCGGCGTGCGCGGCTTCGCCGCGCAGCGCGGCGGAGGTGCTCGAAATCCTGTTCCGGCGCAAGCTGGACAACAGCCAGATCTTTTTCGCCATGGGCGAGGCGATCGCCCACCTGCATTATCTGCATTACGATGGCGAGCTGGCGCGCAGCGTGGGTTCCGACGGGGTCGCCCGGTTCGCGCCGGCATAGAGGAGAATCGATGGAGAAAAAGGCGCAGCCCATGAATCCGGACCAGACCGCGCTCGTGTTGCACGAGGTCGCCGAGCGCTCGGCGAAGCTGTTCGGTGAATTCGCGAAAAAGGACCATGCCTCCAGCCTGTCATCGGCGGCCAGCGACGAGCTCGGCATCGCCAAGGCCTACATGGATCTGTACTCGAAAATGCTGTCGAATCCGGCCGGGATCGCCGCGTTTTCTGCGAACATGATGATCGACTACATGCAGCTGTGGCAGTCGAGCTGGATGAAGATGCTGGGCGTGCAATCCGCGCCGGTGGCCGCGCCCGCCAAGGGCGACGGGCGTTTTCGGGACGATGACTGGAGCTCGAATTTCCTGTTCGACTACGTGAAGCAGTCCTATCTCATCGCCTCGCGTCACATCCAGCACGCGGTGGCGACCACCGACGGCCTGTCGCCCGAATCGGAGAAGAAAGTTGCGTTCTTCACGCGTCAGTACGTGGACGCGCTTTCGCCGTCCAATTTCGCGCTAACCAATCCCCAAGTGCTGCGCGAGACGCTGGCGAGCGGCGGGCAGAACCTGCTCAAGGGCCTGAACAACCTGCTCTCGGACATGGAAAAGGGCGGCATCAGCATGACCGACGAGAACGCCTTCAAGCTCGGCAAGAACGTCGCCACGACGCCGGGCAAGGTGGTCTTCCAGACCGAGCTGATGCAGCTGATCCAGTTCCTGCCGACCACGAATGAGTCTTACAGGACGCCGCTCG
>JAOUGR010000370.1 GCA_029857655.1 Gammaproteobacteria bacterium
CGGCAAGCGCATGGGGCATGCAGGGGCCGTGATCGCGGGCGGCAAGGGCACGGCCGAAGACAAGTACAAAGCGCTCGAGACCGCGGGCGTACGGACCGTGCGTTCGCCCGCCGAACTCGGCAGCGCCATGAAGAGCGCACTAACGAGTCGCCGCCGCCGCGCGAAGAAGCGCTGAGATCGCGCACATGACCCGCGGGTTTCGCATAGCGCTCGCGCAGATCAATCCGACCGTCGGCGACGCGCCCGGAAACGCCGATCGGGTAATCGCGCAGATCGGTCCCGCGCGCGCGCTGGGGGCGGGACTTCTGGTGCTGCCGGAGCTCGTGCTCTCCGGCTACCCACCGGAAGACCTGCTGTTCCACCGCGGATTTCGCAGCCGCATTGACAGTTCGCTCGAGCGGCTCGCCGCCGCGGCTGAAGGCATCGACCTGCTGGTCGGCTATCCCGAATATGCCTCGGGCACTATTTACAACACCGCAGCCTGGTTGCGCGGCGGCGCTGTCATTGCACGCTATCGCAAGCAGTCGTTGCCGAACTACCAGGTGTTCGACGAGAAACGCTACTTCACCGCGGGCACGACGCCGATCGTCGTCGAAATGGCCGGCCTCAAGGTGGGGCTGCTGATCTGCGAGGACGTCTGGCACGTGGCGCCTGCCGCTGCCCTGCGTGCCGCCGGCGCCACGCTCTGCGTTTCCCTCAACGCCTCGCCATTCCAGCTGGGCAAGCAGGCGGAGCGCGAGGCGGTCATCGCGAAACGCGCGCGCGAGACCGGCATGCCGTTCGTCTACGTCAATCTCGTGGGCGGGCAGGACGAACTGGTATTCGATGGAAATTCCTTTGCAGTCGACCAGGATGGCCGGCTCGTGCACCGGGCCCCGGCATTCGAGGAATCGCTCAGCTGCGTCGATGCGAGCCCACTCGAGCGAGGAGCGCAGATCGAGCCGGAGAGCCTGGCGCCGCTGATGGGCGCTGAGGAGAGCGTGTACCAGGCGATCGTCACGGCTGTGCGTGACTACGTCGGGAAGCACAGATTCAACGGCGTCGTGCTCGGGCTGTCGGGCGGCGTGGACTCCGCACTGGTGCTGGCGATCGCCTGCGACGCGCTGGGGCCCGACCGTGTGCATGCCGTCATGCTGCCTTCGCGCTACACGTCGAGCATGTCAGAGAAGGATGCCGCAGCGATGGCACGCGGGCTGGGCGTTCGTTATTCGGTAATTTCGATCGAGGGCATGTTCCAGGCGACGCTCGCGGCGCTCGAACGCGAGTTCCAGGGTCTCGCGCCGGATTCGGCCGAGGAAAATATCCAGGCGCGCTGCCGGGGCATCGTGCTGATGGGCATCTCGAACAAGGCCGGGCGCATGCTGCTTTCTACCGGCAACAAGAGCGAGATGTCGGTCGGGTACGCAACGCTGTACGGCGACATGGCCGGTGGTTATGCGCCGATCAAGGATTGCAGCAAGACGATGGTGTACCGGCTCGCGCGCTGGCGCAACGAAAAGTCGCGGGTGATTCCGCAGCGGATCATCGACCGGCCGCCGACGGCGGAGCTGCGCGAGAACCAGCTCGATTCGGATACGCTGCCGCCTTACGACCTGCTCGACCGGATCCTGGCGGCCTTCATCGAGGACGATCGCTCGGTGGATGAGATCGTGGCGCAGGGACTTGACCGCGCGACGGTCGTGGGCGTGCTGGACATGGTCAAGCGCAGTGAGTACAAGCGCCGCCAGGCGCCGCCGGGAGTGCGCGTGAGCCGACGGGCTTTTGGCCGCGACTGGCGCTATCCGATCACCTCAGGCTACCGGCCCGGCGAATCGTAGCGCTTCCCGGCGCGCCGATTGCAGTCACCAGAACGGCCACCAGTCGCGCCCGGCCTTTCGCTCGGGCCGTTCGCCGGGATAATTGAGGGAATAGACCTGGGTCGACTCATCTGCAAGGTCGTCGAGTCCCATGCCCCGGTAGGCGGAAATCATGATGTCGAGGGCGTCGCGCGTGGCCGGCGCGCCGTCATAGTTCTCGATGCAATACCTGGCGCGTGCGAGTGCTGCGACATAGGCCAGGCGGCGCAGGTAATAGTCGGCGATGTGTACCTCGTACTCCGCAAGGCGATTGCGCAGGAAGATCATGCGCTGGCGCGCGTCGTGCACGTACTCGCTTTCCGGGTGGCGCTCGATCAGGGTCTGGAACGCCTGGAACGAGCCGCGCACGTCCTGCGGCGGCCGCTCGGTCAGGTCGGTGTTGAACCAGCGTTCGAGGAAATTCGGAGATCGCTCGAAGTACACGACGCCCTTGATGTACATCGCGTAGTCCACGCGCGGGTGGGTCGGGTTCTCGCGGATGAACTGGTCCGCGGCATCGATCGCTGATTCCGTCTCGTGGCTCTTGTAATAGGAATAGATGATGTCGAGCTTGGCCTGGCGGGCCTGTTCGCTGAACGGGAAGCGCGCCTCGAGCGCCTCGTAATAGCGTACGGCGCCACGATAGTCGCCGCCCAGCATCAATTTCTGGCCGCGCTCGTAGAGTTTTTCGGGCTGCAACTGCTCGGCCGTGCGATCGCGGCCGCCACAGGCTGCAAGAATCAGTGCACAGCACACGACCGCCAGGGCGCGCGCCGTCGTAAACCGCCGAATCAAGG
>JAOUGR010000371.1 GCA_029857655.1 Gammaproteobacteria bacterium
GCACGGCGCGCAGCCGGTTGCCGGAGATGACGTTGCGTTGCGCTACGGTCGTGCCGCCGATCAGGTTGTTCGGCGATCCGTTGATGTAAACGCCCTGCTGGTCGTTCTGGCTCGACGCCGTACCAGCCGCATTCGTGCCGAGGTAGTTGCCCTGGACCGTATTGCCGCCCGATCCGGAGAGCGCAATGCCGGAATGGAGGAAGCTGTTCACGATCAGGCCGCGTACCGTGCTTGCGCCGGCACTGATGCTGAGCCCCGTGACGCCTGCACCCGCGCCTGCGCCATTCAGCTCGATGATCGGCGCACTCGACCAGCCGGGCTGCGTCTGTCCATCGATGACGATCGGGCCCGTGATCGTCGGCAAAGCCGAGGTCGGCGCGATCGTCGCGATGCCGCCGACAAACAGGTTCGGATAGCTTGCCTTCAGGCCCGGGCGCGCGGTTCCGTCCGCCAGCATGAATACGGTATTTTCGGTGCCCGCAGGACGCCCGGTCTGGGTGAGGCCGGCGTTGCCGAGTGTGTTCGCGTTCGTCAGCAACTGCCGGAGGCTGCCTTGTCCTGTGTTGTTCTTGTTGACGACGACATCGAAGCTGTACCCGAAGTCGACGTCGTAGACAGCAATGCCGGTGATTACCTTTGCCGGCGCTACCGACTGCGCGGTCAGCGTGGACAGGTTGGCATTGCTCAGGTTCGCGCCTGAGTCCTGCGCGGCCGGACTTGCGCCACCGACCTCGTCCGTGACAGAAAACGTGCTGCCGGTACCGGCGTCCGTCCGGTAAGTCTGCACCGGCCACTCACCGCCCGTCGCACCAGGCCGGGACGACGAGAAGCTGCTATTGACTGCGCGGATAAAATAGTCGCCGTCGATCAGGCCTGCGAAGCCGTAGTACCCGTTCGCGTCCGTCGTGGTCGCGCGCAGGAAGTTTCCGCTGACGTCGTACATCTCCAGCCTGGCATTTGGCCGGCCCACGGCGAATGTGGGCGCAGCAGCCAGTGCGGCGGCATAGCTGCGCCCCGCCCCACCGCCGTAGTTGACGTCCTCGAATACGCGCCCGGCGATGATGTTCGACTTCACCTGCAACAGCAGCGCGTTGAGGACCACCAGGTCGGGTCCGGTCGAGACCTCGGCCGTTGCCAGCGTGTCGCGCTCGGCGATCAGTGACGACACGTTGAAGCTGTCCAGGTCCACGCCATAGGAGGTGGTAACGCCGAGGCTGTTGATCGTCGAGTTGTAGACGTTGTTCACCGGGTTGAGCGCGTCCGACAGGTTGCTCCCGTTGAATTTCAACACCTCGCTCGTCCCAGAAAGATTTTCATCCCCTTCCCAGCTCAGGAAGATCGCCTTCGCCTCGGGCGGGCCGGCAGCGTAGATGCCCGTCAGCAGGTAGCTGCTCGATCCATTGCGGGTCAGGTCGAACCCGTCGTAAAGGAGCAGTGTCTTGCCCGTCAGCGAGTTGTCCTCGTAGATCACGAACATCGACCAGCCCGCTACTACGGCTGCCGAAGCGCACCAGGGGGCGCCGGTTGCCACGGTCAGGCCGGAGAAGGTGTAGCTGCCATTGCGCTTCGCCGTGACCTGGGCTGTCACGTCCTTGAACCCACCAAAGAAGTCGTAGGTGGTGGATCCCAGTATGTAGTTGGCTTGCCAGGTCCGGTCAGCGGTCAGTGATGAACCATCAAGCGTGACCTGTGAGTCCACCGTCGTCCCCGAGCCGGCCCAGTACAGGTAGGCGTTGACGATCGTCGCCGTCCCCGGGATGCCCGACAGCGACGCCGTCGACGAGGCCCCCACCAGGCAAGGGTTGCCACTGTTCGACTGGGTCCGCAGCGTCCCGCCCGTTACCGCGGAGTCCACGAACCCGTGAATCCTGCGGTACTGCGTCAGCGGCACGTCATTGTTGACCTGGTTGGAGACCTGGGTCGAAGCGGAGGCGCTGTTGTTGGCAGGCACGGGATCGGTCTCGGCCGCGGTGACACTCGCGGAGTTGTTGACCGTCCCCGGCCCCGAGGTCACGACCAGGATCTCGATGCTCGCCGTTCCACTCGCGAGCATCGCGCCCAGGTTGCAGGTGACCGTCGTCGTCCCTGAACAGGATCCCTGGCTGGGAGTCGCGGACTGGAATGTCAGGCCGCCAGGCAGGACGTCAGTCACTGTGACGCTGGTTGCCGTGCCGGGTCCGATGTTGGTGACCAGCAGCGTGTACAGCAGCTCACCCCCGGCCGAGGCCGGGTCGGGTGAATCGGTCTTCGTGATCGACAGATCCGCGATCGCCGCCGTCACCACAAACTGCGGGCCGAACTCGGAAGTGTTGTTGGCGCCGTCGGTCGCCGTTCCCGAGATCCTCTCGCCCACGGCCAGACCGGCAACCGCGAGGTTTCCGCTGAATCGGCCGTTGACGTCGGCGGTGAGGAAACCGAGATAGGCGATCCCCTCGCCATAGCCACTCGCGTCGTTGTCGGACTTGAAGACCTCGACCCGCGCCCCGGAAAAAAGCGGCTGGCCTGGCGTGACGCCGACGTAGCCGATCAACGAGAGCGTACCGCCCGACAATGCCGCATAGGTGAACACCGGCGTATCCATCAGCAGGTTGGGCTGTCCTGCCGTCTTCAAGCCGTCGTTGACCGTCACC
>JAOUGR010000372.1 GCA_029857655.1 Gammaproteobacteria bacterium
CAGCTCCAGCGATTCGAGTAGCGTTCCCGGCGAGTACTTCGCGTATTCGGCGTCATTGGCGATATGCAGCGAATAGAATTTTCGCCTGTGGACGAGCCCGAATGTCGCCGCCACCATACGGCGATCGACGCGCAGGCAGCGAAATACGAATTGGCCGCTGCCGCCGAACGAGCTGCCCAGGAACCTGTAGAAGCGCAGGTGCTCCACGCTCTGCGATGTGCCGAGCCCGGCCTTGGCCTTCCAGCTGCGGCTCTCGAGCAATTCGTACTCCTCGAGGAGGCCCAGCAGGCGAGCTTCGTCGCCAGCGCAGCATTCGTACTCGAGAGCGCCCGCCGACTCGAGCTTCCGGCGCGCGGCCTTCAGGTTCTTGCGGAACTTCTGGGACTTCGATGCCAGCAGCTCTTGCCAGGTACCTTCGAAATTCAGGTACGGGCATCGCGAGCTTTCGGTCCTGCCGTGCAGCAGGCCATTGGCGGCCAGAGTGGCGCAAAATGATTCGAGCGCGGGATCGCCGGCCGTTTGTTCGTGAAACCAGATGACATCCCATTGGTCGCGCCGTTCCAACAGCGCCTGCGCGGCAGCTTCCGCACAGTCACGGGCAGCGCGCGGAAACAGGAATCCCGGTCGGTCCACCTCCCAGGGAGCCCCGAGGAAACTGAGCTGCCGATAGTCCTTGCGGTGCATTTCGAGGAGGGCCACCTGAAAGGGCGCAATGCCGATCAGCTCCTCGCCATCGTAAACGCAGACGATCATGAGCCGGTGCGTCACGCCGAAGCTCCTGACCCAGGCCGACAGGTACTGGTGCGTCTGGAAAATGGTCAGGCCGGGCAACGCTGCCTCGATGCGTCGCCACGGCTCGCCGAGGCGGATCAGGCCTTCCTCATCCACGATCACTCGCACCCCGAGCTCCTTTCCCGAGGATGTTCTGCAGGACCTCACCGGCGGCAGCACTTCCGCGTTGGTTTCCGGCAGCGGCCGCCACACTACCAGCGTCGCGGTATTGCCTGCCGTCGTCGTGACCTTTTCAATGCTCGTGGTCATGCTTACGCCGAGACGCCGCATGACGGCGGCGTGTCGTTGCCACAACGCCGAGGTGTCGCGGATCGAGTGGGCGACGACTGGAAGATCCGGATACTCGAGGCGGACTTCCCGGGCTAGCGCGGCCAGGAGCCTGAACAGATAGCGACGATATTGCGGCAGTATCACGAGGTCCGCGATGTAGACATTATCGCCCAGGGCAATTCCCTGAAATTCCGCGCCATCGTCCAGGTGGGCGAGCACGTAGCCGCCCAACTTCTCATCCACGAACAGGCCGATATTCAGCGACGAGTAGTGCTCGTCCTCATAGCGCAGGCGAGCCCTTATGAGTGACTCGGGCTCCCGTGAATCCGGTGGATACGTCTGACGCTCAAGCGCGACAACGGCGGGAAGCTCCTCTTCGGACAGGCGCGCGACCTGCACATGATGCATGCGGGAATTCTGGCACACACGCACCGTCTTGACCTACCCTAGCAGTCGTGACTTCCGAAAAAGTTGCCGCACTGCCCGAACCCAGTTCCCGGATCCGGGAAGTGACGATTCCCCCTCCCCGAAACTTTGCGCGCCTGCGATCCGCGCTCGAACATGGTTACGGGGAAGCGCGGGAACATCTGGAATCTGCCGCAACCCGCACGGCGCGCGCCCTGGTCGTTTCCGGACTGGAAAAGCACTCCGGCACGCCGCTTCGGTTACTCTACTTTGGCTCCGGCAACCACCTCGCCTATGTTCTGGGGCTTGCCTACCGCGAGCACCGAATCGAAGAACGGCACGATGACCTGCGGATCTGGAGTGCCCGCCGCTGGATGGAACGGCGCGGCCAGGACGCGGATCTCGTCATTGCGGATCTGCCCTGGCCCTATGACCGCATGCTGAGGGGACGCGGATTCATCGAGATTCCCGCTTGGGTGAATCAGAGAATGCCGTTGCCGGATCATTGGCAGGAAGTGCTCGCGCAATTCCGACGATCGGCGCGCGAAGTCGGGCTGCGCAATATTCGCAAGCGCAAGCTGCAGTACCGGCTGGTCCACGATGCAGAGGCGGTGCACCGCTTTTATCACGAGATGTACGTGCCCCACGTGACTAGGCGCTTCGCCGACGCCGCGTACATCGAGCCGGAGTGGAAGATTCAGCACTGCGTCGAAAACGGCTCGTTGATGGAGATCCTGAGGGATGGGAAGGTGGTCGCGGCACAGGTCCTGTGGGGAAACCGGCAGAGCATGCGATTTCTCTGGAATGGGACCGTCGGCGAGGAGTTCGGGTCGCAATCCCAGGGGATCTTTTCAGCGCTGTACTACTTCGGCATCCTGCACTCGTTCGAGGGCGGTTACAGCGAGGCCGACTTCTCCGGAAGCAGGCCAGTGATTTCCGACGGCGTTTTCCAGCTCAAACGCCGATGGGGCGGTCAGGTCTTCGATGGCTGGAGCCGTGATTCCCTGTTCGTCCGGCCCAATAATCTCAGGCCCCCCAACCTGGAATTCCTGGTGCAGAATCCGCTGATCGCACGCTGCCGCCGCGATCTCGTCGGCAAGGTGCTCTTTGGCTCTGAACCGGTCGGACCAGAACAGGTCGAACGCGCCCGGCAGATCTAC
>JAOUGR010000373.1 GCA_029857655.1 Gammaproteobacteria bacterium
AGCGGCCGGGGGAAGGTCGCGGTTTTTCCGCGCCGTCCGCCCGGCCGATCAGGCCAATCGCAGTCAGCGACTACTGCGCCGGCGCGGCTTCTTCGACAGCAGCGGCAGCAGCATCACCGGCGGCAGCAGCGGCATCGCCCGCGGCAGCAGCGGCATCGCCCGCGGCAGCAGCGGCATCGCCCGCGGCAGCGGCGGCATCAGCGGCGGCATCAGCCGCAGGAGCAGCCATTTCTTCAGCCGGCGCTTCTTTCTTGGCACAGGCGCCCAACACGAGGGCAACCGCAATGGCGCCCCAGATCTTTGCATTCATCGTCAGTTACCCCAGTACGTTCGTTCAGTGAGAAAGGAAGGAGAATTCCGCGGCAAAACATCGCGCTCATTCGCCTCGATGCCTGGCCGCGTCGGCGGATTTTACCGTTATTGCCGCGGATAGCAAAGGTCGCAGATAAGCGACAGCGGCACGTGAAGCGCGCGCGCAATGGCGAATCCGGCGGTCTGCGGCTACGCTTGCGGCGATCTCCGGGCAGGAACGGCCATGGCAAGAATGACACTCGGCAATCTCTATGGCGACCACCTGCGGGAGGTGATGAGCCGCGCGGACCGCGCCCTGGCGGCCTGCGGCTATGACGGCCTGATCATCGGTTCCGGCAGCCCGCGCTACTTCTACCTGGACGACAGTACCTACCCGTTCCGGCCCAATCCCCGGTACCGGGCCTGGCTGCCTGACGCCAGCCCCGACTGTTTTGTCGTTTACCGGCCCGGTGAGCGGCCGCGATTGGTGTTCCATCAGCCGGACGACTACTGGTACCTGCCCCCGGCGCTCCCGCAGGGCTATTGGGTCGGCTCATTTGAGTTGGTAGTGGTACGGTCCCCCCTGGAACTGCGCCAGCATATGGGCACGGGGGGCCGCTGGGCGGTGCTGGCCGAGCCTGGTCCCGTCACGGAAGGCCTGGGCGACCATGACCCGGCGACCCTGGCGGGGATGCTGGATTACGTCCGGGCCATCAAGACCCCCTATGAACTCGAGTGCATGGCATTGGCCACGACCGCCGGGGTCCGTGCCCACCGGGCGGCCGAGGCCGGGTTCCGGGCCGGCGCCTCCGAGTACGAGATCCACCTGGCCTATTGCCGGGCGGCTGGCGCCCGGGAGGAAGAACTCCCCTACAACAACATCATCGCGTTCGACACCCACGCCGCCGTGCTGCACTACCAGGTGCTGGACCGGCAGCGGCCGGCGGGCGTGAAGTCCTTCCTGATCGACGCCGGCGCCCAGCACGCGGGCTACGCCTGCGACATCACCCGGACCTATGCCGCGGCCCCGGGCGCATTCCAGGACCTGATCACGGCCCTGGATGCCGCCCAGCAGGCGCTCGCCGACCGGGTCCGGCCGGGCGTCGATTACCGCGAAATCCACCTCGAGGCACACCGCGCCGTTGCTTCGATCCTGGTCTCCCAGGGCCTCGTCTCGGGTTCGGCCGAGGCGGCCTTCGAGACCGGCCTGACTTCGGTGTTCTTCCCGCACGGCATCGGCCACCTGCTCGGGTTGATGGTCCACGACGCGGCCGGCTTCATGGCCGGCCCCGGCGGCGGCGTGCTGCCGAAACCGGAGGGTCATCCCTACCTGCGCCTGACGCGCACGCTGGAGCCCGGCTTCGCCGTGACGATCGAGCCCGGGATCTACTTCATCGAATCGCTGCTGGCGCAGGCGCGCGCCGAGCCCCGCGGACGCGCGATCGACTGGCCGCGGGTCGAGGCGCTGAAGCCCTGGGGCGGCATCCGCATCGAGGACAACGTGGTCGCGCAGGCTGGCAGTCCGCGAAACCTCACGCGTGAGGGATTCGCGGCTGCAGCCTGAACGAATGCCGCGGTCAGCGCTGCTTCAGCAGATCGCGGATCTCGGTCAACAGCACTTCCTCGCGCGGCGGCGCGGGCGGGGCGGCAGGCGCGGCGACCGGCGGCTTCTTCAGCTTGTTGATGCCCTTCAACGCCATGAAGATCGCGAATGCGACGATCAGGAAGTCGAGCGTGGCCTGGATGAACTGGCCGTACTGGAGGGCGACCGGCTCGCCGGTCTTGGCATCGGTGCCGAGCACGACGCTCAACCCGGAGAAATCGACGCCGCCCATCAACATGCCGATCGCCGGCATCAGCACCGAACCGACCAGTGCCGACACGATCTTGCCGAAGGCCGCACCGATAATGATACCGACGGCCATGTCGACGACATTGCCCTTCATCGCGAATTCTTTGAATTCCTGCAGCATTCCCATTTCATTCCCCTTTGAAAATCGGATCTCTCTGGATCCACAAGGCGGGCCATTCTCTCAAAAAAATAGCCGGCGATGACGCCGGCTTTTCGATGGCGACCAAGGGGGTGGGTCCCCGCTTGGATGGGAACGGGTCAGGCGGCGGCTTTCTTCCGGCGCTTCGGCGCGGCCCCGGCCTTTGCCGGGGCCTTCTTCGCGGCCTTCTTCGGGGCGGCAGCCTTGGCTTTCTTCTTCGCCGGTTTTTCCTCGGGCGCCGGTGCCGGGGCAGCCTCGCCCTCGACCAGCTGCATCAGCGCCATCGGCGCCGAGTCCCCCATGCGGGGCTCCATCTTGAGAATCCGCGTGTAGCCGCTGGCGC
>JAOUGR010000374.1 GCA_029857655.1 Gammaproteobacteria bacterium
ACGCAATATCGGATTGATCAGTTGCACCACCCGATCCACCGGTTGTGATTGGAAGCGGCGAAATACATCTTTGAGTTTACGCAGCAACGCCGTGCGCTTCTTCAGCTTGGGCGTGTAGTGCGCCCGCCACACCCCTCGCAGACTGCGTAGGCGGCGGAAATCGAATCCCAAGAATCCGAAGCTTTCGCCGCGGCTCAGGTCTACCGTTCGACTTTTATCTTCATTGATCTCGACTTGTAGTGCGGCCAACTCCTCGCGCAGTCGCTTGTCCACTGCCCCTATCAGCCAGTCATGTTGCGGATGGGCGTCAATCAAGATCACCAGATCGTCTGCAAACCGCGCATATTCGATGTAGGTGTACTTGCCGTAGCGGGTCACCTCTTTTGCCCGCTCCAGCATCCGATCCACCTCAGTGAGGTAGAGATTACTGAGCAGTGGTGAAATTACTCCCCGAACGCAAAAGGTAACTTTGAGCGCCTGAGGTGCCTTGGGGTCGACCGGGATGTGGTGGGCCGCTATCGGATTGGGGTGTCAAGCCGACCGGGATGCAGTGCCGGATGACGATGGTGTCGTCGCCGATGAGGATGTCCTTGACGACCAGGCGCACAATTCGCTGGCGCTCATAGACGTCAAGCGTGTCGGCGGCGCTGCGTAGACGGCCAAGGAATGTCGCGAGAGTTTCGGCAAGCCGAAGAAACGTGGCGCGATCGGTAGCTTGGTCAGCGATCGCCTGCAACTCGGCGCGCAACGCTTGTTCGCGTTGCCGCAGCGAGGGCATACGTTCGCGTAGTTGCTCGAGCGACAAGAGTTCCTCTTGATACGCGTTGAGAAGCCGCTCAATGCCTTTGCCGAGGCGGCTAAATTCCCTCTGCAAGCTCTGCTCTCGTTTCTGGGTCGGATCGGAGGCGCGCGCTGCATCCAGGCGGCGGTCAAGTTCCCGCTGGATCAGCGTGGGGTCCTCGAGTAGTCGCAGTACCTCCGTCCACACGATCTGGTCGAGCAGGTCCTGGCGCACCATTCGATTATCACACACCGGACCACCCAACTTTCTCCAGCGGTCCGAACCGATGCATTTGTAGTAATGGAGCTTACGCGCGCTGGTGTAAGTCGAGGTGCGGGAGAAAGCGTAACCGCACTTTTGGCAACTGACCAATCCCTGCGCCACGCTCGGCGTGATGGTGCGGCGTCGCGATCGTATTTTGTTCTCGTGAAGCAGTTCCTGGGCCCGTGCGAAACTCTGCTCGCTCACCAGTGCTGGCACCGGGATCTCGATCCACTCTTCGTGTGGGCGCTCGTGGCCGACACTGTTCTTGGACACGATGCCGCCGCGCCGACGTAGCGCTCGCGTGACGCGAATTCGCCCGGCAGCGCGAGTCTTGCCGAAACAGGCGGTGCCGCGATAGGCGGGATTGCGCAGCATGGCCCACACGACCGAGCGTTCCCATCGGGCACTTTGCTTGCGGGTGGGGATCCCCTCGGCATTGAGCCGACGCGCGATCTCACCCATGCTAAGCGCCTCGACGGTATACATCTCATAGACACGCTCCACCACACGGGCCTCGGCGTCGATGATCACATACGAGGCCGGCACCTCGTCGGTCTTTCGAATATACCGATACCCATACGGCGCACCACTCAAAACGCTTACTTCGCCAGATCGGGCCCGATGCCGCTTGACACGACGCGAGCGCTCCAGAATCTGCGCGCGCTCGTACTCGGCGATCATGCCCTGAAACTGAACCAGCAGCTGATCCTCGGGGCTTGTGCCCTGCGGTGCCTTCACGAAGATGGTCTCCACCCCTTGGCGAGCGAACTCTTCGATCAGCAGTATTTGGTAGGCGTATTTGCGGCTCAGCCGGTCGGGTGCATAGACGAGCACCACTTGAACCTGACCCTCTGCAGCAAGGTCCCGAACCCGCTCAAGACCCGGCCGCTCGAGCGTCGCACCGCTATAGCCTTCGTCTTCGAAGACCCACTCCTTCGGAACTTCCAGATCGTGGCTTTTCGCGAACTCGACCAGCGCCGCCGTCTGGCTCGCAATCGTATGTTCCTCGCGCTGCTGCTGCGAGGATACCCGAGCGTAGATCACCGCCATCTTCATAAACGACCTCCTTCCTCACACCTACGCCGACCAGGCGCTGTTGCAGGGGTACCAAAAGCTCATAGACCTGTGCCAGCTTGGGCGGGAACAGGCGATCAAATGTATAGTCCAGATGGACTTGAGGCGCGAAACGTCTTGGCCGCCCGTCAGCCATGCCTTCGTAGCGCGCTCAGAAACGTTCTCAGTGCACGTGTAACGATCTCTCCGATCGTCAGCCCGCTTCGGGACGCAGACGAGCGCAGCAGGCGCACGGTGCTCGGCGGAAGCTTCAGCGTGATGGGTATCGAGGCTTCCTCGATGGGAACCGGGTGGCCAAGTTCGGCTGCTTGTTCGAGATATCGGTAGGCTTGGCGCCGTGACAGACCAAACTCGTGTGATAGGCTCTGCGCCGCTTCGGGCAGCCCCGTGTTGCTTTGGAGCAGACGATAAGCGGCATTCAACTGTCGTGCCTTGTTTGCTTTGGTGGACCTGGCCATGAGTCATAAGAATATTACCTCTAAGACGTAAGTCAAGT
>JAOUGR010000376.1 GCA_029857655.1 Gammaproteobacteria bacterium
GCCTGAGAAGACCTAGCCACATGGCTTGTCCTAGCGGTGGCGTTGGCCGAGGGCTACACTTACGGATCGTTGGGGAGTACCGGGTTCCGTCCGGGTGTAGTGGACGTGCAACAAAAAAGGGGTCAGTCCATGAAGACTTTTTTCTCTGTGGCGTTTATTGCTGCCGCGACGTTGGGCACCGGCGCGGCGGTGGCCCAGGACACCACCACCCTCGAGGAAATCGTCGTCACTGCCTCCAAGCGTGAGCAGACGCTCAACGACATCCCGGCGGCGGTCAGCGTCACCTCGGCCGAGACGATCGAGAAGGCGCACATCACCGACATCCTCGACCTGCACACGACGGTGCCGTCGCTGCGCACCTCGCAGTTGCAAACATCAACGCAGACGAACTTCATCATCCGCGGCTTCGGTAACGGCGCGAATAACCCGGGCATCGAGTCCTCGGTCGGCGTCTTCATTGACGGCGTGTACCGTTCGCGGTCGGCATCCCAGATCGGCGACCTTTTTGATATCGAGCGCATCGAGGTGCTGCGCGGCCCGCAGAGCACCTTGTTCGGACAGAACGCATCCGTCGGCGTCATCAGCGTGATCACCAAGAAACCGTCGTTCACAACGACTGGTGGAATTGAGGTCGGTTTCGGCGAGTACAACGCGAAGATGGTGCGTGCCGGGATCTCGGCGCCCATCAGCGACCGCGTCGCCTTCAGCCTCTCCGGCAACTACAACGAACGCGACGGCTACTTCAAGAACCTGACCAGCGGCCACGACATCAACGACCGCGATCGCTGGGACCTGCGCGGGCAACTGCTCTTCAATGCGACCGATAACCTGACATTCCGCCTGATCGCGGACACGAGCACGATCGATGAGCTGTGCTGCGGCGTTTCAAACTTGCGGAATGGGCCGACGGGAGCGTTCGTCGCAGCGATAGGCGGCCAGATCTACACGGGCAGCCCGTTCGACCGCCGCGGCTACATCAACAAGGATCCGACCAACAGCGTAGATAACGACGGCGTGTCGTTGCAGGTCGACTGGACGCACGGCGACTGGACAGTGACCTCGATCACGGCGGATCGCAATCAGAAAGCGAAGTTCGACTACGACGCCGATTTCACGAGCGCCGACCTCCTTGCGACCAACCTGAACGACTCGAAGATCGACACCTTTACCCAGGAACTGCGCCTGGCATTCGACAATGGTGGACGGGTGACGGGCTTGCTTGGCGCATATTACTTCGACGAGAGCGTCGATTATCAGGACACGCTCGCCTGGGGCAGCGATATGCGG
The DNA here is from genome assembly GCA_029857655.1 of Gammaproteobacteria bacterium. Taxonomy (GTDB): domain Bacteria; phylum Pseudomonadota; class Gammaproteobacteria; order Steroidobacterales; family Steroidobacteraceae; genus SCUD01. The sequence goes on from JAOUGR010000376.1 coordinate 1,288, forward strand.
GCGTACGGAAACCTTCTCGGCGCCAGCGCGCTCGGTTGCTTCGCTGTTCCTGCTGATCCTGCATGTAGCTTCAATGCGCTCGGCGATCTCGAAGCAGGGCTCGAAGCGGCACAAGGCTTACCGCCGGGATCATTGGCCGGAGTATTGCTCCAGGGCGGGCAGGGCCAAGTCGTTACGACGAGCCAGGACAGCAAGGTCACGACGGTGTTCGGCCAGCTCGACTGGAAACTGACCGACCGCATGACGCTCACGGCGGGTCTGGCTTATGCACAGGCCAAGAAGGACGTGTCCATTAGCCAGATTGACACGGACGTGTGGTCGTCACTCAATTTCGTCCAGATCGGCTTCGGCCAAGCCTTTTTCCAGCTGACCGGATTGCCGCCTACGCCGGCCAACATCGGCGCGAATCTGCCATTCGCGAATTTTGCAGACCAGATCAGCGTGACGGAGTGCCCGGCGGCGCCTGCTTGCAACAGATTGCTCGACTTTTACGACTTCCAGTTCCTGGCCCCGCTCGTGCCGTTCTCGAACGACCATTCGGACGACAGCCAGACGACCTACACGGCGCGACTGTCATACCAGTTCAACGACGACATCATGGTGTACGGCGGTGTGTCCACAGGTTTCAAGGCCACTTCCTGGAACCTTTCGCGCGACACGAAACCACCCCTGCCGGCGACCGGAAATGACCTGACGCCATTTCTTAGGCCGAACTTCTATTACGCCCGCTACGGCACGCGCTTGGCGGGACCGGAAGAATCGACCGTCTACGAGGTTGGATTCAAGGGCAAGTGGGCGCGGGCAGCGCTCAACGTCGCGATCTTCGACGAGGAGATCAAGGACTTCCAGTCGAACACCTTCGTCGGGACAGGCTTCGCACTTCTCAATGCCGGCAAGCAGTCGGTCCAGGGTGCCGAGTTCGACTTGCTGTTCGTCCCGTCCGAACACTGGGAGTTCAGCATTGCGGGCACTTATCTCGATCCAACATATGACTCCTTCGTCATCGGGCCGGCGGTGCAGAACCTGCCTGGCGACAGCCCGACGACTGACCTGACAGGCACGACGCCTGCGGGCATTTCAGAGTTTACCGGGGTCGTTGCCGGAACCTACCGGTGGTCCGCGGGAAGCTTCGACGCCTTCGTACGTGCGGACTACGATTACGAAAGCAGCGTCAGGGTAATCGAGAACGTACCCGCGGCCGTTGCCACGCGTGAGCTGAGCACCGTGAACGCATCTGCGGGCTTGTCGAGGGACGGTTGGGATGTCCTGGTGTGGGGACGCAACCTGACCGACGACGATTACCTGATCAGCGCGTTCCCGTCGGT
>JAOUGR010000073.1 GCA_029857655.1 Gammaproteobacteria bacterium
ATGGGGTACCGAAACCTGGCCTCTCGTCGCGGAAGTCGAGGTCATCGACCGCGGCGGCGAACGGCGCAGGCGTGCCGCCACCGAGTATCGCTTCAGCTATCGCAGCGTGACGCCCCCGGTTGCGGGTGAGTGGTATCTCGCCGCCACCTTCCGATTCGAGGCGCGCCCGGATGCCAGCACTGATTCCATCCGCAAGCTCCTCGAACGGCGCCACGAGACCCAGCCGATCGGCGAGTGGAGTTGCGGCTCGGTATTCACGAATCCACCCGGCGGCTACGCTGCGCAGCTGATCGATTCGGCCGGTCTCAAGGGCTACCGCATCGGCGGCGCATCGGTCTCGACCAAGCACGCCAACTTCATCGTCAATGAGGGGCGGGCGACGGCGACCGATCTCGAAGAACTCGTGCGTCACGTGCAGGAGACGGTGTTGCGCGTGCACGGCGTCCGGCTGACACCGGAAGTGCGGATGATCGGGGAGGCCGCATGAGCCGCCTGCGCGCAAGCGGCAGCGAGTTCCGCCGGGTAACGGATGCGTCCGAGTTTGGGCAGGTCGCCGTGCTGATGGGCGGTCTCTCGGCCGAGCGCGAGATCTCGCTGCTGACCGGCGGCGCGGTGCTGCAGGCCCTCAAAGCGCGCGGCATCAATGCGGTCGGATTTGATCCATCCGAAAAACGATTGACGGATCTTGTCGCCGCCAACATCGACCGGGTCTGGATCGCATTGCATGGTCCGGGCGGCGAGGACGGTGCCGTGCAGGGCGCACTCGAATGGATGGGCATGCCCTACACGGGATCCGGTGTGCTCGGTTCCGCTGTCGGCATGGACAAGCTGCGCACCAAGCGCCTGGCACAGGCCGCGGGTGTCGCGACGCCGCCGTGGATCCTGTTGACCGGGGCCGCGGATTTTCCGCGCGCGCTCGAGGAGCTGGGCCTGCCGATTGCGGTGAAGCCGGCAAGCCAGGGCTCGAGTGTCGGCATGAGCCGCGTCGAGTCGCCGGCGGAATTGCCGACCGCCTGGCGCGCGGCGGCGGCGCTCGATCCGGTCGTCATCGCCGAGCGCTGGTTCACCGGGGGCGAATTCACCGTCGGAATACTGCAGGGCGAGGCACTGCCTGCCATCCGCATCGAGACACCGCGCAGTTTCTACGACTACCAGGCGAAGTATTTCGCGGACGACACGCGCTACCTCATTCCCTGCGGACTGCCGGCCACTGATGAGTCGGCGATGCAGGCTGCGGCGCTTGCGACATTCGCCGCAACCGGGGCCTCGGGCTGGGGCCGAGTGGATTTCGTGATGGGAGCAGAGGGCGCTCCGTTGCTGCTGGAAATCAACACCGTGCCCGGCATGACGAGTCACAGCCTGGTGCCGATGGCGGCCGCCGCGGCCGGCATCGATTTCAACGAACTCGTTTGGCGGATCCTCGAAACCAGCTTCGCACGCGAGAGGACCTGAACGGACATGGGACTGATACGCAAGCGCAATCGCCACAAGCCCGCGGGCCGGCACTTCGAGCTGCCCGAGCTCGAGTGGACGCGTGCCGGGCGCCTGGCCGGCGCCTTGCTCGCGCTCGCGGCGCTCGCGACCCTGCTTGCGATGGGCCTCGACCAGCCGGTGCGCAGCATCGTCATCGACGGCCAGTTCCAGCGCGTCACGGCGGTCGAGGTCGAGCAGGCGGCGCGGAGTGCGCTCAGGGGCGGATTCGTCAGCGCCAACCTCGACCGGCTCCGCGATGCCGTCGAGGCGCTTGCATGGGTCGATCGCGTACGCGTGCAGCGGCTGTGGCCCGATCGCATCCAGGTGGAGGTCGTCGAGCAGCAGGCTGCCGCGCGCTGGGGCGAGGACGGCCTGCTGAATACGCGCGGTGAGCTGTTCGCCGAGGGCGTACGCCACGTGCCACCGGAATTGCCGCGGCTCGACGGTCCGGAGGGCAGCGAATGGCAGGTCGCCCAGCGCTATCTCGCAATCCAGGGACGGCTGGTCGAGCAGGGCCTGCGGGTCGCTGCGCTCAGGCTCGACGCACGCGGCGCCTGGGACCTCGACCTGTCGAATGGCGTGACTGTGCGTCTCGGGCGTCGTCAGGTGGCTGAACGAATGGACCGCCTGGTGCAGGTCGCCGCCCAGGTCATAGCGGGACGCGCAGCGGAGATCGCCTACGTGGACATGCGCTACTCGAACGGTTTTTCGATCGGCTGGCGCCCCGATCGCAAGGCGGCGCGCGCCAGGGCCGCTGCGCTTGCCGACCGCAGGGCGGGAGATCCACAGAGCGATGGCTAAGCGTTCCGACCGCAACCTGATCGTGGGACTCGACATCGGCACGTCGAAAGTTGTCGCCATGGTCGGCGAGATGCATGCCGACGGCAGCCTCGAAGTAATCGGACTCGGATCGCATCCATCGCGTGGCCTGAAGAAGGGCGTGGTCGTCAACATCGACTCGACCGTGCAGTCGATCCAGCGAGCGATCGAGGAAGCCGAACTGATGGCGGGCGTCGAAATCCGCTCAGTGTTCACCGGAATCGCCGGCAGCCATGTCAGGAGCCTCAATTCGCACGGCATCGTCGCGATCAAGGACAAGGAAGTCACGAGCGGCGACGTCGCACGGGTGATGGATGCCGCGCAGGCCGTGCCGATCCCTGCCGACCAGAAGATCCTGCACGTGCTGCCGCAGGAATTCATCATCGACGGGCAGGAGGGCATCCGGGAACCGATCGGGATGTCGGGTGTGCGGCTCGAAGCGCGGGTCCACATCGTCACCGGCGCCGAAAGCGCGGCGCAGAACATCGTCAAGTGCGTGCAGCGCTGCGGACTCGAGGTCGAGGACATCGTGCTCGAGCAGCTGGCGTCTTCGTTCGCGGTGCTGACCGACGACGAAAAGGACCTGGGTGTCTGCCTGGTGGATGTCGGCGGCGGCACCACCGACATCGCGGTGTTCTCGAGCGGCGCGATCCGGCACACCGCGGTAATACCGGTCGCAGGCGACCAGGTCACCAATGACATCGCGGTCTCGATGCGCACGCCGACTCCCTACGCGGAGGAGATCAAGATCCGCTACGCCTGCGCGCTGTCGCAGCTCGCGAATCCCGACGAGACGATCGAGGTTCCGAGTGTCGGCGACCGGCCGCCGCGGCGACTCGCGCGCCAGACGCTCGCCGAGATCGTCGAGCCGCGCTACGAGGAGCTGTTCACGCTGATCCGCGACGAGCTGCGGCGCTCCGGATTCGAGGAAGCGATCGCGGCCGGCATCGTGCTGACCGGCGGCAGCGCAAAGATGGAAGGTGCGGTGGAGCTGGCCGAGGAGATCTTCCACATGCCGGTACGGCTCGGCAGCCCAACTGGCGTCACCGGCCTCGGAGACGTCGTGCGCAATCCGATCCACGCGACTGGCGTGGGTCTCCTGCTTTACGGCCGGGCAAATGCCGGCCAACCGGCGCCGAAACTCGTCGGTGACGGCGTCAAATCGGTAGTCGAACGGATGAAGTCGTGGTTCCAGGGTTATTTCTAGCGGAGGAGCGGACATGTTTGAACTGATGGATTCATACAGCCAGACGGCTGTTATCAAGGTGATCGGCGTGGGCGGAGGCGGCGGCAACGCCGTTGCGCACATGGCGAAGTGCGGCATCGAGGGCGTCGAGTTCATTTGCGTGAACACCGATGCACAGGCGTTGAAGCACTCGCAGGTGAAACACGCGCTGCAGATCGGCTGCAACATCACGAAGGGCCTTGGCGCCGGCGCCAACCCGGAGGTCGGGCGGCAGGCGGCCATGGAGGATCGTGACCGGATCATCGAGCTGATCGAAGGCTGCGACATGCTGTTCATCACGGCCGGCATGGGTGGCGGCACCGGCACCGGCGCGGCGCCGGTCGTGGCGCAGGTCGCGCGTGAGCTCGGGATACTGACGGTAGCCGTCGTGACCAAGCCATTCACGATGGAAGGCAGCAAGCGCCAGTCGATCGCCGACAACGGCATCACCGAGCTGTCGCGGCACGTCGATTCGCTGATCACGATCCCGAACCAGAAGCTGCTCTCGGTACTCGGCGGTTCGACGACGCTGCTCGAGGCCTTCAAGAAAGCCAATGAGGTGCTGCAGGGCGCGGTGCAGGGCATTGCCGAACTGATCACCCGGCCGGGCCTGATAAATGTCGACTTCGCCGACGTTCGCACCGTGATGTCCGAAACCGGGCTTGCGATGATGGGCTCCGGTGTCGGCACCGGCGAGAATCGCGCGCGCGCGGCGGCTGAGATGGCGATCTCGAGCCCGCTGCTCGAGGACATCAATCTGGCCGGTGCGCACGGCATCCTCGTCAATGTCACCGCGGGTCTCGACCTGTCGATCGGTGAGTTCGAGGAAGTGGGCAATACCGTCAAGCAGTTCGCGGCCGAAGACGCGACCGTCGTGGTCGGCACCGTGATCGAGCCGGGGATGGAAGGCGAGTTGCGCGTCACCGTGGTCGCGACCGGTCTCGGCCGCGTCCAGGTCAAGGGCGCGGCACCTGCTGCAGCGCCGATTGCGGCGTCGGCACGGCGTCCCGGCGACGTCAAGCTGGTTGCCGGTCGTGGCAGGGCGGCACCGCCGGATTACAGCCACCTCGATCGGCCGGCGGTTCAGCGCCAGACCAAGCGTGCAGTTGGCGACGGGCTCCGTAGAGACTTCACTTCGGAGGATGTGCTGGACATCCCGGCGTTCCTGCGTCGCCAGGCCGACTGAGGCCGCGGTGATTCGGGCGAGCGAGGCACGGGGCCTGCGCGCCGCGCGCATGCGGCTGCGGGCCCGACGCTCGGCGAGCGGCCGACGCGCCGAGCGGGCGCGTGCTCCCGCCAGCCGCGATGCACCGTCATGATTCCGGGACGACAGCCGCCGGCCATTCTCCGCTGGCCGGCGGCCTGTCGAACCGGCTGATGTGCTAGATTTCAGCCCAAAGGCGAACGATGGCTCTCCAACGAACCCTACGTAATTCGATACGCGCAAGCGGTATCGGGCTTCACACTGGCCGCAAGGTCCTGATGGTGCTGAGGCCTGCGCCGCCGAACACCGGCATCGTGTTCCGGCGCGTGGATCTCGACCCGCCCGTCGATATTGCGGCGCTCGCGACCAATGTGACGGAAACCAATCTCGGTACGACGCTTGCGGTCGGCACGGTTGGCGTTTCGACCGTCGAACACCTGCTGTCGGCGCTCGCCGGGCTCGGCATCGACAATTGCTTCATCGAACTGACCGCGGGTGAAGTGCCGATCATGGACGGCAGCGCGGGTCCCTTCGTGTTCCTGATCCAGTCCGCCGGCATCGAGGATCAGAGTGCGGCCAAGCGCTTCGTGCGGGTGCGGCGTCGCGTGGAGGTCGAGGACGGCGACAAGTGGGCGCGTTTTGATCCGCATGAGGGCTTCCGCGTCAACTTCGAGATCGAATTCGACCATCCGGTATTTCGCCGCCATTCCCAGCGCGCATCGATGGATTTCTCGAGCACGACATTCCTGCGTGAAGTCAGCCGCGCGCGGACCTTTGGCTTCATGCGCGATCTCGAATTCCTGCGGGCGCGCAATCTCGCGCTCGGCGGAACACTGGACAACGCGATAGTCCTCGATGACTACCGCATCCTCAATGAAGACGGGTTGCGCTACGAGGACGAGTTCGTGCGCCACAAGATACTGGATGCGATCGGCGACCTTTACCTGCTGGGTCACTCGCTGATCGGCGAGTTCACCGGCTACAAGTCCGGTCACGCGCTGAATAACCAGTTGTTGCGCACGCTGCTGGCCGATGCCAGCTGCTGGGAGGAAGTGACCTTCCGGGATGGCGGCGCTGCGCCCATTTCCTACGCAGGCACGGCAAACGCGACCGCCTGATCAGGCGCGGTCCGAGCGCACCTTCACGACCACGCGGTCGATGGCGATGCCGAGTTCGGCGGCCAGCGCGTCCTTGAAACGGGGCGCCTGGTAACGCAGGCGCGTTCCCCAGGCGGCCGAGCGCACCAGTACGATCAGGGTCTTCTCCCGCATGACGGCACCCCAGACCTCCTGGGCGAGCTCCGGAGCCAGCTGCGCCCGAAGCCCCGCCAGGGTCCGGTCGGCTGCCAGCGTGCCTTCCCGCAGCCGGCCGAGCATGCCCTGACCCTGTGCCAGCAAGTCACTGACGCGCGTCAGTTTTTTCATTCAGGGCAGCCCCAGGATATCGAAAGTACTTGAGTTTCAAGGCTTTTTTTGGCATTTTGCAGCGCTTAAGGGGTCCCCGCCGGGCCCCGGGACCGGCAATCATGGCGCGCGCCCCCGGGCTGACGCGCTGGCGGCATAGTAACCGCCGACCGGTACGAAGGGAGCCGTAGAAGTCCTTGCGAAGCATGACAGCCAATGGTCCGGTCGGGTTCGTTCGCGCAAAGCGATTGCGCCGGCGTCCGCTATTGCTTTCCGTCGGCGCCATCGTATTCCTGGCGCTGCTGGCCGGTGCCTTTGTGGCGGGCGGCCGCTATGGCAGCGCCGGCCCACTCGGCAAGTTCACATTGGCGCGCTGGAAGCAGGATCTCGCGACGCAGCAGGCGATGATTGACAAGACCCGCGCGACGGTTGGCGATCAGGTCGCGGCGCTGGCGACCCGGGTCGGCAGGATGCAGGCGCAGCTGACCCGCCTCGATGCGCTGGGCCGGCACCTGACCGAGGTGGCCAAGCTCGATCGTGGCGAATTCGATTTCGACCAGCCGCCCGCGGTCGGCGGGCCGCGCACTGAAGCGGCGGGCGAGGGCCCCGTTGTGCCGTCGCTGGTAGAAATGCTCGATACGGTGGAAGCGGCGATCGACGATCGTGGCCGACAATTGACTGCGCTGCAGAACCTGATCATGACGCGCGAGCTCGCGCAGCAGATCGTGCCGGGTGGGCGCCCGGTGGAATCAGGCTACATCTCGTCGCTGTACGGGCAACGCACGGATCCATTCGACGGCGACAATGCCTTCCATTCGGGTCTGGATTTCGCGGGCACCCCCGGCACCCGCGTGCTCGCGGTCGCCGACGGCATCGTCAGTCATGCCGGTGTCGACGGCGGCTACGGCCGCATCATCGAAATTACCCATGGCAACGGCTACGTCACCCGCTACGCCCATAATGCAAAACTGCTGGTGGCGCCGGGCCAGACGGTGAAGCGCGGCGAACCGATCGCGCTGATGGGCTCCACGGGCCGCTCCACCGGAACCCATCTGCACTTCGAAGTGCTCCGTGACGGCCGCTCGGTCGATCCGCTGTCCTTCGTCAGGCGTTGAGCGAAGCGGCCTGAACGGAATCCCCCGGGCCGAGTCGTAGTAAACTACCGGTTTTTTCCGGTGGTCCCAGTGGGAACCCGTCCCGACTGACCCTCCCGGTTCGAGGTTCCAGGCGCGTGTTGAAAATCTTTACGCGGATATTCGGCAGCCGCAACCAGCGATTGCTGCGTCAGTATGATCGCCGGGTCGCCGAGGCGAACGCTTTTGCCGGTGCCTTTGCCGCGATGAGCGACGCAGATCTGCTGGCGCAGACAACGAAACTGCGTGCCCGCCTTGCCGCGGGCGACTCCATCGATGACGTCCTGCCGGAGGCATTCGCGACGGTTCGCGAGGCCGCAGTCCGCGCGGTCGGATTGCGTCCCTTCGATGTCCAGCTGATCGGCGGCATGGTGCTGCACGAAAACAAGATTTCCGAGATGCGTACCGGCGAGGGCAAGACGCTGGTCGCGACATTGCCCGTCTACCTGAACGCATTGGCAGGTGAGGGCGTGCACGTCGTGACGGTCAACGAATATCTCGCGCAGCGCGACGCCGAGTGGATGGGGCCGATCTACCGTTTCCTCGGGCTGACTGTCGGCGTTATCACCAGCGGACAGCCGCCGGTCGAGAAGCGCGCCGGCTACGCCTGCGACGTGACTTACGGTACCAACAACGAATTCGGATTTGACTACCTGCGCGACAACCTCGCCTTCCGGCTCGAGGACCGCGTGCAGCGCGGCCAGCATTACGCGATCGTCGACGAAGTGGATTCCATCCTGATCGACGAGGCACGCACGCCGTTGATCATCTCGGGGCCGGCCGAGGAAAGTACCGAGCTCTACATCAAGATCAATGAACTGGTGCCGCGCTTCACGCGCCAGCGGGAAGAGGAAGGCGAGGGCGATTACTTCGCCGATGAAAAGACCCGCCAGGTGCACCTGTCGGAGTCTGGATTCGAGAAGGCCGAGGAGCTCATGCAGCAGGCGGGGCTGTTGCGCCCCGGCGACAGTCTCTACGACCCGGCCAGCATCAGGCTGATGCACCACCTGAATGCGGCGCTGCGCGCGCACGTCCTCTACAACAAGGACGTCGAGTACATCGTGCGCGGCGGCGAGGTCATCATCGTGGACGAGTTCACCGGTCGCACGATGCCGGGCCGGCGCTGGTCGGACGGCCTGCACCAGGCCGTCGAAGCCAAGGAGAGCGTGCGGATCCGCGAGGAAAACCAGACCATCGCGTCGATCACCTTCCAGAATTACTTCCGCCTGTACCGGAAGCTTTCCGGTATGACCGGCACGGCGGATACCGAGGCCTTCGAGTTCCAGCAGATCTACGGGCTTGAGGTCGTCGTCGTGCCGACCCACAAGCCGATGATCCGCAACGACCAGGCGGACCTGGTCTACCTGAACCAGAAGGACAAGTTTGCGGCCATCATCGAGGATATTCGCGACTGCGTTACGCGCGGCCAGCCCGCGCTGGTCGGCACGGCCTCGATCGAGACTTCGGAACTGCTGTCGGGGCTCCTGCGCGATGCCGGAATTGCGCACGAGGTCCTGAATGCCAAGCAGCATGAGCGCGAGGCGATGATCATTGCGCAGGCCGGACGGC
>JAOUGR010000375.1 GCA_029857655.1 Gammaproteobacteria bacterium
ACCCAAGCTCTTCTTGATCAGCGAGCGGCCCGATTGCCTCGCGATGAGCCGCCGCCGCAGATCCTCGAGGCGTGCGACTACCCGGCGTTGCGCGGCGTCGAGCGAATGTCCCTGCGCGGCAAGCAAGGCCTGGCACCGATCCGTCAGCGCCGTGGTTGCGGGCAACGTCAACCCTGGAGTTCGGAGCGGTTCCGGAAGTGCGCGAGTGCTCCGGGGTTGGCGAGTGCATCCGTGTTCTTGACCGGGCGACCATGGATCGTTTCACGTACCGCGAGTTCGACGACCTTGCCGCTGATGGTGCGCGGGATTTCGGGTACCTGGAGGATCACGGCCGGCACGTGCCGTGGCGTGGTATTGGCGCGGATCTGGCGCCGAATGCGGTCCTTGAGCGGCTCGTCGAGAACCAGTCCCTCGCGCAGGCGCACGAACAACACGACGCGCACGTCGTTCTGCCAGTCCTGGCCGACGACAACGCTTTCGAGCACCTCGTCGAGCTGCTCGACCTGCCGGTAGATCTCCGCGGTCCCGATCCGCACGCCGCCCGGATTCAGAACGGCGTCCGATCGACCCAGAATCACCAGGCCGCCGCGCGGCGTCAACTGCGCGTAGTCACCGTGATGCCAGACGCCGGGGAAGCGCTCGAAGTAGGCTGCTTGATAACGGCTGCCGTCCGGATCGTTCCAGAATCCGATCGGCATCGAGGGAAATGGCGCTGCACAGACCAGCTCGCCGCGTTCTTCCGTGACCGCGTGGCCCTGATCATTCCAGACTTCGACCTTCATGCCGAGGCCGCGGCACTGCAACTCGCCGCGATAGACCGGCAGCAGTGGATTGCCGAGTGCGAAACAGGAAACGATGTCGGTGCCGCCGGAGATCGAGGCCAGCTGGATGTCGGGGCCGATCGCGTCAGCGACGAAATCGAATTGCTCGGGGGCGAGCGGGGATCCCGTCGAGAGCATCGTGCGCAGCACCGCGAGACTGTGCCGATCGCGCGGGCGGTAGCCGGATTTCTCGAGTGACGCGAGATACTTGGGGCTCGTGCCGAAAATCGTGATGCCTTCGTCGGCCGCCATTTCCCAGAGCACGCCCGGCCCCGGGTGAAGCGGCGAGCCGTCGTAGAGCATCAGTGTCGCGCCGGCGGCGAGTCCGCTTGCCAGCCAGTTCCACATCATCCAGCCGCAGGTCGTGAAGTAGAACAACCGGTCGCCGGGCTTGACGTCGGTGTGCAGCAGGTGCTCCTTCAGGTGCTGCAGCAGCGTGCCGCCCGCACCGTGCACGATGCACTTGGGTACGCCGGTCGTGCCGGAGGAATAGAGCACATAGAGCGGATGATCGAAAGGCAGCTGTTCAAATGAAAGCGGCGCTGCGTCGCGTCCGAATCGGGCGAATGGCACGGCATCAGCGAGAGCCTCGATCGCCGGATCATCGTTCACATAGGGCACGACGACGACACGCGAAACGGAAGGGAGTTTCGCGAGCAGGCCGGCGATGAGCGCGAGCGAGTCGATGGTCTTGCCGGCGTAGAAATAGCCATCTGCCGTGAAAAGCACTTTCGGCGCAACCTGGCCGAAACGATCCAGCACGCCATTGATGCCAAAGTCCGGTGAGCACGAAGTCCAGACGGCACCGATGCTCGCACTTGCCAGCATTGCGGTCACCGCCTCGGGCATGTTGGGCAGGAAGCCCGCGACCCGGTCGCCGGGGCCCACGCCGGAGGCGCGCAGGCCCTCGGCGATGCGCGCAACTTCGCTGCGCAGTTCCTGCCAGCTCATCTCGCGGCGCGTGCCGCGTTCGTTCCGGAATACCAGCGCCAGCTCGCGGTCCGCGCCGCGCAGCAGGTTGTCGGCGAAATTGAGTCGCGTCCCCGGAAACCAGCGCGCGCCCGGCATCCGGTCGCCGTCCACCAGCACCGGGCCACTGCGCGTGCCGACGACGTCCGCAAACTCGTAAAGCCTTTCCCAGAATTCAGCAGGCTGTTTGACCGACCAGCGATGGAATTCAGCATAGTCACCGGCCGGCGCGTCGCGTGCCGCCGCCCATGCCATGAAGCGGCTCAGGTTCGCATCCGCAATGCGTAGCAGCGAGGGCGTCCAGATCGGTTGCTCGGCGCTCATCTAGAGATTCTGGTAGTTCGGGCCCGACCCACCCTCCGGCGTGGTCCAGGTGATGATGCCGTAGGGATCCTTGATGTCGCAGGCCTTGCAATGCACGCAATTCGAGGCGTTGATCTGTAGTCGGCGGCCGCCGTTGCCGTCATCCACCATCTCGTAGACGCCGGCCGGGCAGAAGCGCTCGCAGGGATTTCCGAACTCGGTGATGCAGCGGGTCGCGCAGATGGACGTGTCGGCGACCTTCAGGTGCACAGGCTGATTCTCTTCGTGCACATTGCCGGCATGGAACACGGCGCTGACACGGTCGCGCGGCGGCAGGTCACGCTCGTGCCAGTGGCGCCCGGGTACTTCGCCGTCGCCGAGCCGATGCAGGGCCAGGTGGTTTTCCGTGTGTGACAGCGTCCAGGGGCTGTGGCCGCCGACGAGGGTTTCGAATGCCGCATTGGCGAGGCCGAACCAGAGGCCGCGATGGAAACCCGGCTTGAAGTTGCGCACGCGTTT
>JAOUGR010000377.1 GCA_029857655.1 Gammaproteobacteria bacterium
GAAGCCCTGCCTGCAGATGATCTGCCACACGCCGCCTCGGGAAATTCCGGGTCCGCCGGCTACCGAGATGTCGGAAGTTCAGCGTGATGACATGCTCGCGCTCACGGCGCTCGTATTTCCGGGATTCTTCCGGCCACGTACGCTGGAAATGGGGCGGTACCTGGGAATTTACGATAAGGCGCGGCTTGCTGCGATGGCGGGCGAACGGATGCGCCTCGACGGATTCCAGGAGATCAGCGCCGTCTGCACGCACCCGGACTATGCGGGCCGTGGCTATGCGCAGCGTCTGGTCTCACTGATCTGCCACGGCGCATACGAGCGTGGCTTCGTGCCATTCCTGCACGTTTACCACGACAACGCCCGCGCAATCGCCGTTTACCGCCGACTGGGTTTCGTCGATCGCGCGAGTCTGCCAATCTGGACATTGCGCAAGACCGATGAACATTAGTGCCGATGGTCACACGGTGACGGGGCTTGAGACCGCGCGGCTTGTGCTTTCGCCGCTCTCCGAGCACGACGCGCAGTTCATGCTCGGAGTTCTGAATGAACCTTCGTTTCTTCGTTTCATCGGTGATCGCGGTGTGCGCACGCCGGAAGACGCGCGCCGCTACATCCAGGACGGCCCGATGGCCAGCTATGCGCGCTATGGTTATGGCCTGCTCAGGGTCGCGCTCAAGGCCGACGCCACGCCGATCGGCATCTGCGGCGTGCTGAAGCGCGACGGGTTGCCGGAACCGGATCTCGGTTTTTCCCTTTTGCCAGCCTACTGGTCCAGGGGCTACGCCCACGAGGCCGCAAGTGCGGTCATGCAGCAGGCGCGCGGTTCGCTCGGGCTCGGGCGGATCCTGGCGATTACTTCCGTGGACAACGAATCGTCCATCAAACTGCTTGGCAAGCTGAGCTTCCGATTCGAGAGGATGATCCGCGTGGGCGACAACCCGACCGAGCTTCGGCTCTTCTTCTCCGAGCCATGAAGCGTTGCGCCTGGGCCCAGACACCGCTCGGTATCGCATATCACGACGCCGAATGGGGTGTGCCCGTACACGATGACCGTGTGCTGTTCGAGTTCATCACGCTGGAGGGCGCCCAGGCGGGCCTCAGCTGGGAGACGATCCTGCGCAAGCGCGAGTCTTATCGCGCGGCATTCGCGGGCTACGATCCGCGGCGCGTGGCCCGTTTCACGCCTGCCCGTTGCAGCAGGCTCATGGACGACCCTGGCATCGTTCGCAACCGGCTCAAGGTCGAGAGTGCCGTGACAAATGCAAGGGCTTTCCTGGCCATCCAGCGTGAGCACGGCACATTCGACGCATTCCTCTGGGACTTCGTTGGTGGCGCACCACTCGTCAACCGCTGGCGTTCCTCGAAGCAGCTCCCCGCCAGCACCGGTCTCTCCGACGCCCTGAGCAAGGAGCTGAAACGCCGTGGTTTCCGCTTCGTCGGCTCGACGATCTGCTACGCTTTCATGCAGGCGGTCGGCGTCGTAAATGACCACGCGACCGGCTGTTTCCGGTATCGGAGTTGCGCCAGAGGCTGAGGAGCCATGCTGTTCCTCGATCGCCAGGACGTCATCGCATTGCTGCCGATCGCAGACTGCATCACCGCGGTTGAGCGTGCCTTTGCCGCCCATGCGACAGGTGAACTGCCGATCACCCCGGCCGTGCTCGGCGCCCATGTGAGACGCTGGCTGGATGCGATCTGCGGCACGCTCCTGATCAGACTCGGCGTTCGTCCCGCCATGGAACGGCAGTGATGCGCCAGCTCTCGCTGGTTACGCTGGTGGTGCGCGATTACGACGCAGCGATCCGGTTCTTTACACAAGTACTGCGCTTCGCGCTGCTCGAGGACACGCCGCTGGCGGGTGGCAAGCGCTGGGTCCGGGTGGCGCCTACAGCCGACTCAGGCTTCGCCCTGCTGCTCGCGAAAGCGGCAACGCCCGGGCAGGAACGCGCCATCGGCAACCAGACCGGCGGCCGGGTGTTCATGTTCATGCACACCGATGATTTCCAGGATGATTACGAGCACCTGAAGTCGCAGGGCGTCCGCTTCACAGAAAAACCACGGCAGGAACCGTATGGGACGGTTGTCGTGTTCCTCGACCTGTACGGGAACAAGTGGGACCTCATCGGTCCGGTCATGCAGTCATGAGGATGCCAGTCCTGTTCGCCGGTCATGGCAACCCGATGAACGCTATCGATCGCAACGACTTTTTTGGCAACTGGCATGAACTGGGTCGCAAGCTGCCGAGACCGAGAGCCGTGCTGTGCATATCGGCGCATTGGGAAACGCGCGGCGTGCGGGTCACCGCAGCCGACATGCCCGTGACGATCCACGATTTCCATGGATTTCCGAAAGCTCTGTTCGACGTTCTATATCCTGCGCCGGGCGACCCGCTGCTCGCGCATCACGTTGCCGGGATGATCACGACTACGACGGTCAGCCTCGATCCGGGTCGTGGCCTGGATCACGGCGCCTGGACCGTGCTGATCGCCATGTACCCGGGCGCGGACATCCCGGTCGTGCAACTCAGCCTCGATACCAGCCAGCCGGGACAATTCCAATACGCCCTGGCGCGTGAACTGGCGCCGCTTCGGGACGA
>JAOUGR010000379.1 GCA_029857655.1 Gammaproteobacteria bacterium
GACGCGACGGCTCCTGCCGCGCGCCATCGCGGCCGCGAGCTGGTCCGGATCGTCGGGCACCTGCATTGCATGGGCCCAGTCATTGCCGGTGCCGGTTGGTGCCGCCGCCGCGAGCAGTTTCTCGAGCGCCACATCCTGCTGTGCGACGAGTCCATTGACGAGTTCGTTGAATGATCCGTCGCCGCCGAGTGCCATCAAGCGGCGATGCCCGCGCGCAATTGCCTGTTGCGCGAGTTCGATCGAGTGGCCAGCGTGAGACGTCATCGCCCACTCATGTTCGATGCCATGCCTGGCGAGCGCGGCAGCGAGGCGCGGCCAACGGCGCCGCGCCCGCCCGCCGCCGGATACGGGGTTGATGATGATGAACCAGCGGGACGATGCAGGCATGACGGATATGATGCGTGACTCTGGAGCCAATATGAAAGCGGGACCATAATGTCCGCCGATGCCCGGGTCCATCGTCCTGGTCAGTTATCAGCTTGCGGATCACGACGCTGCCGGGCAGCATCACCCCTGAGCGAGCGACAGCGCGAAATCAATTTGCCCTACTGAAGCGGGCGGCAGACAACCTTGGCCAAACTGTACTTCTATTACTCGACGATGAACGCGGGGAAGTCGACCTCCCTGCTGCAATCGAGTCACAACTACCGCGAGCGCGGCATGCGCGTGCTGGTCTATACCGCGAAGCTCGACCAGCGCGGCGGCGGCAAGGTGCATTCGCGCATCGGTCTCACCAGCGAGGCCCTGCATTTCGAGCCGGAAACCGATCTGCTGGCCCAGATTTCCGCCGAGCACGCGCGGCGGCCCGTGAACTGTGTACTGCTCGACGAAGCGCAGTTCCTGACGGCGGCCCAGGTCGAGGAGCTGGCAGTGGTCGTGGACCGGCTGTCGATCCCGGTGCTCTGCTACGGACTCAGGACTGATTTCCGCGCCGATCTATTTCCAGGCAGCGCAAGATTGCTGGCGCTCGCAGATGAATTGTCGGAACTGAAGACGATCTGCCATTGCGGGCGCAAGGCCACGATGAACGTCCGCGTCGGTGCCGAGGGCAAGGTCGAGCGTGATGGCGCGCAGGTGGAAATAGGCGGCAACGAGCGTTACCTATCGCTGTGCCGGCGTCATTTCTTCGAGGCGACCGGGCGTCGCGGCTACTCACAATAAAGCCCCGGCCAATGGTCGGCCGGAGCATCAGTTGGTGGAGGCGGCGGGAATCGAACCCGCGTCCGCAAGCCCTACGCTACAGGATCTACGTGCGTGTCCACGCCTATTGATCTCGCTTCATGCTACCCGGCGGGCGGGGAAAACATGGAGCCAGCTCAGGAACGTTTTAGCAGTTCCGGCCCTCAGCACACCGGTTCCGCGATCCTGTGAGCGCGTCCCCCGGGTCTGGATGCACAGGCACATGCCAGTCGGAGGTTAGGCGGGGTTAAGCCGCCAGAGCGTAGTTGTCGTCGTTGGCAACTAGTTGTTTGCAAGCTGATTAACGAGGAGGCCTGCACCTCGGCACGCCCCTGGAGTTTCGCGACCCACGTCGAAACCGATCGCCCCCAGAAGTCGCTCGCATCTTAGCAGACTTCACCGTGTTACTGACCCTACCTGTTGCAGGGTAGAATCGACCGGCGCCCAGGATGAGGCGCGCATCTGCTGGAGCGAATCATGAGATCACGCACGGTTTCTGGAGTCATTACGCTGATACTGGCGGTCGTCTTTATGGCCGCGGGTTGTTCCAAGAAGGAACCGGAAGCGGCGGGTCAGGTAGCGGCCCCGGCGCCTGAGGCGATTGCGGCGGCGGATGCAACGGCCGCGACGGCTGAAAGCAACGCCGGTGCGACGGTGTACAAGGCGTATTGCGCGGCCTGCCACGGCGCAACCGGCAAGGGCGATGGAGCAGCGGCCGCGGCCCTGAATCCGAAGCCTGCGGACTTTTCGAGCGGCATTTTCAAGTACGACGCGAACGGCAATGGCGTGGCTGGCGAGGTCGATGACATCAAGGCGATTGTTCACGACGGCGCGGCGAAGTACGGCGGATCGCCTCTCATGACGCCGTGGCCAATGCTGTCGGCGGACCAGTCGCAGGCAATTGCCGAATACGTGAAGTCGCTGCACGGCGGCTGAGGGATCGCCGCCGTTCCATCCAGTCAGGAACGCCGCCGGCTATGCGCCGCGCGGCGGCCAGGGAATGAAGGAACTGGTGCGACGCTGGTACTCGCCGTATTGCGGATTGGATGCGACGAGCGATTTCTCGAGCAGCGCGACGCCGGAAACCTTGAGCAGTAGAAGTGTCATCAGGGCCGGGCCGATCGCAGTCCACCACAGGCCTGGCGCGTCGCAGGCGACCAGCCACAGCCCCCACCAGATGCAGGCATTGCCGAAGTAATTCGGGTGGCGCGTGTAGCGCCACAATCCACTCTCCATGACCTTGCCGCGATTGGCGGGGTTCGCCTTGAAGCGCCGCAACTGCCAGTCGCCGACGGCTTCGAACAGAAAGCCGACGAGCCACAAGAGCGTTCCCGCCATGGCAAATGCACCCAGTGCCTTGTTGGTCGCGGCGAGCTGCCCGGCCTGCACCGGCAGGGA
Source organism: Gammaproteobacteria bacterium (assembly GCA_029857655.1). GTDB lineage: Bacteria > Pseudomonadota > Gammaproteobacteria > Steroidobacterales > Steroidobacteraceae > SCUD01. Next base: position 2,578 of record JAOUGR010000379.1, read on the forward strand.
AACGATGATCACAAGGA
>JAOUGR010000378.1 GCA_029857655.1 Gammaproteobacteria bacterium
GCGATTGCGCACGTCGTGCGCTGCTTCGACGACGATGACATCGTCCATGTCTCCGGCCGTGTCGACCCGGCCTCCGACGTCGCGATCATCGACACCGAGCTGGCACTGGCCGATCTCGAAACCGTGGATCGCGCGCTGTCGCGGGCTGACAAGCTTGCCAAGGCCATGGACAAGGATGCGATGCGCTGGCGCGACGGGCTTCGGCGCATCCGCGACCGGCTCGACCAGGGCGAACCGGTCCGCGCGCAGAAACTCGACCAGTTCGAACGCGAACGGGTCCGCGAACTCCAGCTATTGACGGCCAAGCCCGTCATGTACGTCGCAAATGTCGACGAATCCGGATTTACGGATAATCCGAAGCTCGATGCGCTCCGCAAGCTGGCTGAAGCCGAGGGCTCGGAGGCCGTGCCGGTCTGCGCCGCGATCGAAGCCGAGATTTCCGAGCTCGAGGCCGACGATCGCAACGCATTCCTGGCCGATCTCGGATTGGCCGAACCCGGGCTCAACCGGATCATCCGCGCAAGCTACCGACTGCTGGGACTGCTGACATTTTTCACGGCGGGTCCGAAGGAAGTACGGGCGTGGACAGTGAGAAATGGCGCGACCGCCCCGCAGTCCGCCGGCGTCATTCACACGGATTTCGAGCGCGGATTCATCCGCGCCGAGACGATCGCCTACGAGGATTACATCGCCGGACAAGGCGAGGCGGGCGCGCGCGAGGCCGGCAAGCTCAGGCTAGAGGGCAAGGAGTACGTGCTCCGCGAAGGCGACGTCATGCATTTCCGCTTCAATGTCTGAAGAATTCACACAGTCACGTCCGTGGAGTCATTGCTCATGAATCGACCATTGCTTCTGTTCGCACTGGCGGCGCTGGCCCTGCTCGGCTGCAGCACCCTGTCGCATCAGGATCCCCTGCAGGTGACGGTGGTGGGCATCGAACCGTTGAAGGGGGAAGGACTCGAGTTGCGCATGATGGTGAAGCTCCGCGTGCAGAATCCGAACGACACCCCGGTCGACTACAGCGGTGTCTACGTGAAACTCGACGTTCAGGACCGGACCTTCGCCACCGGCGTCAGCGATGCGAGCGGCAGCGTGGCGGGCTTCAATGAATCCATCATCAGCGTGCCGGTCACCGTGTCGGTACTGCGCATGGCGCGCCAGGTCATGGGAGTGCTGGATGGCAAGCCCGTCGACGAGATCCGGTATTCTATGAGCGGCAAGCTGAATCGCAGTGCCTTCAGGTCCCTGCGGTTCCAGTCTAAGGGCGAATTCACGTTGAAGCCGCTTGAACAAGCGGCGCGTGAAGAAACCACTTGATGAGGCGCGTTGGTTGCGATGAAACGCCCGACGGGTGCGACGACGACCGGTTGGCCCGGGACTTGATCCCGACGAACATGGCATGGCGAAAAAGTGGACGGCGGAGGAAATGAAGATGAACAAGGCCTTTCGGTGGATTCCGGCGGCTTCGGCCGCGGTTGCTGCGCTGGCGATGGTTCTTGGAGCGGCAGCACAGCCGGTCGAAACTGCCCCGACCGTCCAGTCGGCGCAGACCGAGGACCAGCGACTGATGGCCTTCTTCGAGGAGGTCTTCCAGCGCAACCTGAAAGACAGCCCGATCTTCCAGTCGCAGCTCGGCATCAAAGGCCCGGATTACGGCAAGTGGGGCGACCTGTCCGACGGCGAGGCAATCCGCCAGAACGAATTGACCAAGCAGGATCTCGCGCGGCTGCGCGCTGAATTCAGGTATGAGACACTTTCCGAACCCGTGAAGATCAGCTACCGGATCTTCGAGTACCTGCAGGATCGCACGCTCCGCAATTTCCCCTGGCGCTTCCACAACTACGCCTTCTCCACCCAGAACAACCCGGTCACAGGTCTTGCTGCTTTCTTGCAGAACGCCCATCGCATCGACGACGTGTCGGATGCCGAGGCCTACATATCGCGCCTCAATGGCATTGAACTGGCGGCCCGGCAGGGCATCGAGGGGATGGACATCGCGGCCGGGCTCGGCATCGTGCCCACCTCATTTTCATTCGATCCGGTACTGGCGGACGGCCGCAATGTGCTGAAGGGTGCGCCATTCGACGGCAGTGCCGAGGACTCTGCAGTTCTTGCCGACTTCCGAGGCAAGGTCGCCAAGCTCGAGATTCCCGATGCGGAAAAACAGCGCCTCATCGATGCGGCGATCGTGGCGCTCAAGGGACCGTTCAGCACCGGCGTGAATGCCGTGCTCGCGCGGATCGAGAGCCTGCGCAGCAAGTCGGTGGGGCCGAACGGCGTCTGGAAGCTGCCGGACGGCGACGACTTCTACAAGGCGCAGATCGATTTCTGGACCAGCGAGCCGAAGCTCACTGCCGATGAGATCCACAATATCGGCCTCGCGGAAGTCGCACGTATCCGCGGCGAGATGGAAACGATCATGCACAAGGTCGGTTTCAAGGGAGACCTGCCGGCCTTCTTCAATTACCTGCGCACGGACCCGGCGAATTTCTATCCCAACACGGACGAAGGGCGCCAGGCTTATCTCGACCAGGCGAAGGCCTACATCGATGCGGTCTATGCGGATGTCGGCAAGTATTTCAACATCCTGCCGA
>JAOUGR010000074.1 GCA_029857655.1 Gammaproteobacteria bacterium
TCGGTGCGCCCGGAGCGGTCGCTGAGGTCGGCTGGATCGGCGGTAAAACAATTCAGCGTGTCGTAGCCATACACATGCTGCAGGCGCTGCACCATCGCCACTTCGATGTCGTCTTCTGAAATGAAGTTAGGCATGGGCGGGTTCGGTGGCCTCTTCCCGCATGCTCGGCGGGAACTGGATGTCGAGGTCTTCGACCGAGAGCTTGCCTGAAATCAGGCGCGGGAGGAGGAGGTTGCGGGTTTCAGTTGCCTGTTGATTGGCCTTGAGCAGGGTGGCGATCAACGCGAAGATTTCCTCGAACCTCGACTGATAGTCTTCAAGCAACTCCGAAGGAGGAATTTTGAGTTCCAGCTTTTCGAGAAAGGCCCAATCTGCTCTTGGCATCTTCGTTCCCTTTGCGGCGACTGTTGCCAGCTCGATAAAGGTGTCGCTGAAAACCGTGAATAGAAGAAACCCCTCATAAATCTGGTCGCACGGGCGCAGAACAATTGTGTCTGATGAGCATGCGCCTGAGAAATGTGCCAAGGCAACCTTATGTAGATACGGGCGAATTTTACTAAAGAGAATATCGCGTTCTTTGAAGCGGAGCTTGTTGCTATCAATGCTATCCGCTGTCGCCCATTCTTTAAACGCGATTGATTTGCGCGGGATATGCTCAAGACCGATGTAAATTTCATCGTCCGCCAAATCCTTCTTCTTAACACCTGCGCGAATTTCCTCGCAAAACGAGCTGATCGGCCTTACCTCCCACCCTTCCGGCACACTTTTGACGAACTTGGTGTCCTGGTGGCCGGGGAAGCGCATGCGGACGAACCATTCGCGGTAGAGTTCCTCGGCCATCTTTTCGAACAGGGCGATGCGGCGCTTGTTTGTCTCGATCAGGTCGTCGTAGGCCGTAAGAATTGCCGCTACTTTGCGTTGAACCGGAAGGAGTGGCAAAGACGGCAGTGATAGCTTCCTAATATCGGTTACGTTTAAGTGCCCTACAGTAGCTCCGTTCGAGAGTAGAATCATGTAGGCCCTGAGCGCGGGGCTACTTAGCAAATAAGCCATGAAAACTGGATCGAGATCCCCGCTCGTAACACGAATTAAGACCGTTCTCTGACCGAGGCACACTCGCTGACCTTGAAGAATTAGCCCTACGTTTCCGACAGGTGCCTCACGAGCCATTACCAGATCTCCGGGGGCGGGCACCCCTCGTCGAGTCCACATTGCATACGTGCGCTCGGAGACTCTCTGGACATTTTCCAAGATCAATCTGCCGCGACCAATGTTTGGCGTCCTGATGAGGGGGATGCCCTCTTGTTCCGTAGGAGCCGTTTTGTGCTCGCAATCAATGACGGAACAAAATTCCCCCAGTTTCGGCGACGACGCTTTACTCATTCCTCTCCGACCAACGATTTGATGTTCGAATTAATTGTTGAGCTCAACGTTGAGGACTCTGTGGCAAGCTCATTGAGAGATTCGTTCAGCTGGATCATGTCCGCTATGAACTCCTCCTCAGTCTTCCCGTCCACCTCGATCACCACGCCAACGTAGCGCCCCGGATTGAGCGAGTAGTCCTGCTCCTTGATCTCGTCTTGGTCGGCGAGTTTGCAGAGGCCGGTGACATCTTCGTATTTCGCTTCGGGGAAGCGTTCCTGCAGCCAGTGGATGTGGGCAAAGGCGCTTTCGGCGTTCTTTACCTCGTCATGGAGGGCTTCGAGGGAGGTCTTGAGCTGCTTGGTAGCGCGGTCGGCGGTCTGGCGTTTGCCCGCTTCCTTGGCCTTTTCCGCGAGGGCTTTTTCGTGGCGACGCACGGCCTTGTCGATCTGTTTGAGGCAGTCGTGCAGTTGGGTGAAGAAGGGATCGAAGGTGGCGCGGAGTTCCTGCTGGGCGTTGTTCTTCTTTTCCACCGTGGCTTTGTCGCCGTTCTTCTTCTGATATGCGGCGTAGGCTTTCTCCAGCGGGGTGAGGTCGTCCCAGGTTTTCACCAGGCTGGCGACGGCGTCCTTGCCCGCTTTGTCGTCGAGCACTTCGAGGATTCTTTCGGAAACGGGCTCGACCTGGGTCTTGTTCTCGGCGAGCCGCTCCATGCCGGAGGCGAAGTAGCGGTCGATGAGGGCGAGGAACTCGGCACGGCGCCCTTTGTGCAGTCGGCTGATGATGGCGATGTTCTGAATCTGCTCCTCGGAGAACTCGCGGTGGGCGCGGTCGATCTGGGTGAAGATGTTGCGCGCGTCGATAAAGAGGATGCGCTCGTCGGTCTTGCCCTTGTCGAAGAACCAGAGCGTGGCCGGGAGGGTGACCGTGTAGAACATGTTAGACGGCAGGGTGAGCATGCCGTAGATCAGGTTGTTCTCGATGAGGGTCTGGCGGATGTCGGCCTCGGAGTGGCGGGCGTCGGAGGCGGAGTTGGCCATGACGAGCGCGGCGCGTCCGCCTGGGTAGTCGCCATCCGGTTCCTTGAGCGAGGTGGCGAAGAGATTGATCCAGAGGTAATTAGCGTTGGGGACGGTTTCCTTGCCCTGCTCGGATTTCTTGGCCTTGGTCTTCTTGCGCGGGATACCGTAGGTGTTAAAGCGTGGGTCTTTCGCCACCGAAGACAGCGAGACCTCGTCCACATTGAACGGCGGATTGGCGAGCACGTAATCGAACCTGCCGAGCGATTCGAAATGATCCTCGTAGTATGTGATGCCCTGACGGATCTGGCCGCGCAGGCCGTTGACTGCGAGGTTCATTCGGGCCAACTTGACGGTTTCGCTCTCTTTCTCCTGCCCAGACACGTATACGCTGGTGTCGGTGCCCTGCGCTTCCAGCTCCTTGCGGTGCTCTTCAATAAACTGAGCCGACTGCACGAACATACCGCCCGAACCGCAGGCCGGGTCGAAGACTGTGCCGCCGTGGGGTTCGATGATCTCTACCATGAGACGCACGACAGAGCGCGGGGTGAAGAACTCGCCGCCACCCTGGCCTTCAGCAAGCGCAAACTTGCCGAGGAAATACTCGTAGATCTGTCCGAACACATCGCCGGTCGCATCATCCGGAATGTTGTCGAACTGCCGGAGCAAATCGAATGGCAGCGTCTTCATCTGCTCTGTGCGGGTAAGCCTATAGTATTCGTCTTTGGGCAGACTGCCTTCGAGCTCAGGCTTGTACTTCTCAATCGTTTCCATTGCCGTTTCGATCGCCTTGGCGATGTCTTGGTCTTCAGGTAGATCGAGCAAGTAACTGTAGCGGGCGCGATCCGGAAGGTAGAAGCCGCATTTGGCAACAGCGATCTCATGTAGCGGTTTTTCCCGTCGAGTCCCTTTGAGTGAATCGTACTCAGCTTGGATCTCATTCTCATACCGCCGATAGTTGATATCAGCGAACTTGAGAAAGATGAGTCCGAGCACGGGAGTGCCGTATTCGGAAGCTCGTAGGTCTGAGTTCGCTCGAAGATTATCGGCGGCAGCCCAGAGGTCGGCTTCAAGCTGCTTGAGTTGGTCGCGATTCACTGGTCGATAGATCCAAGTTGCATGATTTCTAGTCCGCCGGCCAATATAGCTGTGCCAATGGCAACAAAACTCGGGACTCACTATCTAGCTTCTCGTACTGGTCGATTACAGCGTCCACCAACTGATCCAGATCCATTAATGTCGTCGGAATAGACGCTCGCTCGGCTTCATATCGAGCATCTTTGGTAAATCCGCCTGTACTGACGTAAAGCCCTTTGTCATCTTTGTGCCGTCCGCCAAGGAACGTGCGAATCTCTTGAGCACCCATCGCAGATCGAGTGCGGTGTTTACACTCAACAATGATCCTGGGTTGCTCGAAGCCGAATCCGTCGGGGGAGGCCATGATGTCGATGCCACGGTCGGCGCCTGGAGCGGAAACGCGCGTCTTATAACCCATAGCACGAAGCACTCCGGCGACGAGGTCCTGAAGGTCGTAGCCATCGAGCGCGTTGATACGATCTTTAATAAGTTCGCGAGATTGCGCGCGAATAGCGTCTAGAGACGCCTCCGTGTCTACCTCTGATTCCGGCTCAGCCTCATGGTTCGTCTCACCGGCTTCGATCGCAAGAATTTCTTTCGCCGCAGCGTCTGACAGTAAGAACAGCGTTGATATTGCACCGAGCGTATTTTTGGTGGGCACCGAAAGGTCATCGCGGCTTATTTCTGCATCCCATGAAACCTTTCGGACTCTCGCCAGCTCGTCGACGGTGTCGTCGAATGACGGTTCAGATTGGATCGTTCCCAATGGATAGACTCGTCTCCCAGGATCGTATGTGAGTACACGATCGCCGACTTGAATCTCGTTCAAGAATCGGAAAATTTGACCGGCACAGATTGACACCTTCCCTTTCTTGTAATTCGGCCAGTTTGCCGCAACTGCGTCGGCTATCTCCTGGCGAGATGTGCCGACCCTGATAGGTCCGAGTGCGTTCCAGCCGATCGCTACCTGATGTTCTTCCAGGAAACGGTCTATGAAAACTGCGCCTGCTCCGGCCCGAACCATCCAGACGTTGGGAGCACTCATTTGTGTCGACATGGTTAGTTCCGTCCCCGTGCTTATAGGCTGTCTAATTTCAATCGTTCGGCAACCGCATTTGCTGTACGAAGCAACGCTTCCAACAGCGCGTCATCAATATCGAGATGACCTTCGTACTCTGCCAGATTTCGCTTGCGGTGTGCCTGGTCCAGTATTCGCCACTGCTCGTTCGGAAGATCGAGCGTGTGTTTTAGGCATTGAAATACGATGTAGCGATTCTCCGACCGATACCCAGCTTTGCGGAGAGCAGCAAGCGACAACGCGTGTGCTGCGTTATAGGCGAGATCAAATCGCGACTCGATACTGAGCGTTTCGTTGCCTGCGTCGCGAAGTCGAGCAAGGCCAGAGCTAATTAGACCAGCAACTTCGGACTCGGATGCTGGCTCGGCTTTGAGTTGCCCAACCTTGACGAGGTTATCCAGTTGGTCACGCGGCATCTAGCTGCCCCTCCAAAACTATTGTTGGTCCCGCCAACACTCGACTGAGGAACGCATTGTTGCCAGACCGCCGTTTGCGGAACTCATTATCGGTGTAGAGCGTGGGATTAACTTGCCGGCCGAGTTGTTGTTCAACGGTAGAGAGGGTTGCGTAAAGATCTTCGAGCGTAAGCTCGTCGGACACGACGAGAAGATCTATATCGCTACTCGCGGTGTCTGCATGCTTGGCCACCGAACCGTAAATAAGCGCCAGGGATACTCGTGCCGCCAAGGGTTCCAGCGCTGTTCGCAGGTTCTGCTCAACACCCACCGTCTTGCTGACGATCGAACAGAGTTCCTCATATATAGGTGAGTCGGGATTGGCTCGATAATGTTTTTGATTGCCGTGGCGCTCGATTACAACGAGTTCACTGCGTGCGAGCCGGGCGAGCTCGCGCTGAACCGCGCCCCGGCCGACGTCGGCCAGCTCGATCAGCTCGGTGACGAAGAAGCTCCGTTCTGGTTGCCCAAACAGCAGCCCAAGCAGGCGCTGCTGGGTCGCGGTAAATAAGGCGTCCGCCAGGGAATGCTCGCCTGACCTTTGGCCGGCTTTGTGTGATCGTCGAACAATGGCGGCATCTGTACCCATAGTGGGTATATTAGTACCCGTTTTGGGTATAGTCAACCGGTCGCAGGCAACCCGGCAATCATTTCCAGCAACAGCCTGTTGGGCCGAATGAACTTACCGCCATGCATACTCGCCGGGCGCCGGCTCAATCGGCAAGACGCTTCAACCGGATCCACCATCAGCACATTGGGGAACCGCAGGACATGCGCCTCCAGGTCCTGGCGCGCCACTCGCATCGAACTCAAAACTGAGCGATCCGTCGCTGTATCGAACTGGCAGCGTCCCAGCACCAGCAGTGCTTTCCGAATCTCGACAGCCGCACAACCGAGTCCTGCAAGCGTGTCAGCGAACAACGGTTTGAAGACATCATTCCCCAAAGCTGCAAATTCCGGTTTCCGCAATCCTGCGGCAAACAGCGCGGCACGCGTCTCGTCGTGACAGAACAGCACGCACTGACGCCGGTCGATAGTCAGACGGTCGGCATGCCAGCTGCCCAGTGGGCTGGTTTCTGTTAACGGCTTAGCCGACACATCGGGCAGGCGCTGAGCCATTTTTCGGGTCGCATGGATGATCATTTCAGTAACGCATGATACGACGCACCGCACTTGTTTGCCGCGTCGCGCTGACCTCCTCTTGTCAAGAAAAAAGGGGGCACAAATTTTGCCCCTCTTTTCGCTCGCCATTCATTTGGCGCAGCGATAGTATTTCCGTATTAACACCGACGTCGTTGCGGTATATCAACGACACCCGCTCCACAGCAACATCGGAGCACCCAGAGCGCCTCTAACGGTCGTGCAACAGGTGTATCGGCAATAAGCCGTCGACCGTCATTTAGTAGTAACTCAATCCGCGCTTTCGCGCCGGACTTATTTTCACTTCTTGCGCCATCTCCTGGTGCAACTTATTAGCAGGCCGCAACAGTGCGATGCCACTTTTGCCGCAGCCACGCAGGATGCGTGACGCAGCAATCCGTGCCGCCCGTTATCTGTTGCAACACAGCCCGTCTTTGTGGGCGCCCCCGCGCACCACAGAGACGGGCCTCCGTAAGCTGGCGCAAGTCAGCAACCTGCAAGGCTTTCGCGGCTTTCTCCAAGCTGTAAAAGCTCTCAAAGCGCCTTGTCCGGCGGCCAGTCGATGGACTGACTGGCGCAGCCCCACCTTCATCCGCGTCCGCTCGTCGGTCGTTCCGAGGTGTCGGGCAAGGCGATTCACACAGGCAGCAATTTGATGTTGCCCAACCGGCCTCGCAACGAGGCCATCACGCTGCGACCGCCAGCCTCCCTGCGGTTTACCACTAACCGAAATCAGGAATGCGTGAAAACTTTTTGGGAGATTGATATGAGCAAAGTAGGTGGCCACAGAAACTTTGGATACGGCAAACGCATGGCGTGGGCCGGCAAGCAGGCAATCCGGGATCGTTATGGCGATGGGCGCTACGCAACATTTGCAGCGCACGCCGAGCGCTGGAAAGTGTTTTCGGCCTGGTGCCAGGAAGTGTTTGGTATACGAGATGCACGACAGGTTGATCGCAGTGTAATCGAAACGTACGGGCAGACATTGTCGACACACGTCAATAACGATCGCTTGTCGGTCGCGTATGCCCAGAACCTGCTATCGACCGTCAACGTGGTGCTGGAGTCGATGCGCGGCGACCGCCGGGTACGCATTGCGCCAGCGGCGACCGTGGGTGAACGCTCAACCGTTCGGTCGACTGCGCCAGCCGGACTCGACCGCGAAATGGTGCGTCAGTGTGTGGATCACATCCGTTCGACAGGACACGAGCGCGTTGCGTCAGTTGTCGAGCTTGCACGCGAGCTAGGACTTCGTCTGCGCGAAGCCTCCATGCTGGATGCGCGACTGGCTTTGCATCAGGCGCGCACGCTCGGTGCGGTCAATATCACGGCCGGCACCAAAGGTGCTCGCGGTCGTCACGTCGATCGCTGGGTGCCGGCGTCGCAGACGGCAATGGATTGTTTGGTCCGGGCTGCCGCTCTGCAGGGCGACGGTCGCAATCTCATCCCAGCGGAGCTCTCGTGGCGACAATGGAATTGGCGAGTCCATCGAGTCTGGTCGGTGTCCCGAGACAGTTATGGTCTTGAGAAAATTCACGACCTGCGTGCTGCCTATGCCTGCGAACGCTACGAGCGACTGACCGGATCACAAGCTCCCGTGATTGCCGGCGTCCGAAGGGCCAGTCGCGATGAAGATCACAAAGCCCGGGACGTCATTGCACGCGAGTTGGGGCACGCCCGCCGGGATGTCGTCGCAGCCTACGTGGGTAGTTCCCGATGAGCCGGCCCGGAAATCAGCGTGCCGCGGGTCGCCAGGCGCGTGCCCTCCTGGCAAAGCGCCTGCCCGGCTCAAAGCGCGGCACCGTGCGCCATCACCTGGAGCGCGCGGCGTACATCGCGGCCACCATCTGGCGGCGCTGGCACGTTGGCCCCTACCAATGGCAGATGAAGCACCTGCGCTGGTACCTGGTGGAGCAGACCAACGACTTCGCCAGCAGCACGCGCTACCGACATTGGCTGACGGTGCGACTGCTGATCTTCAGTCTCGATAAGGACGGCTGGATCGAACGGCTCGACGGACCGTGGGTACGGCCAACCGGGGTGCGCGGCCCGCTCAAATCGGGCCGCCCGATTCTCGAACCGACCCCGGCAGCGCGCTGAGGCTCCTCTGCATGTCGCGCACCGCAATGAAGCCCGCAGCCCCATCGACGGCACTGTTGCCGCGGTTCATCCGGCTGCGCGACACCGCCTTCTATCTGGGCATGGACCGCAATCGCTTCAATGCCGAGGTGCGGCCCTACCTCACCAAGATTCCGATCGGCCGGCAGGGCATCGCCTTCGACCGACTTGAACTGGACGCCTGGGCGGATCAGTATAAGTCCCGCAACGGGCGTCCCGGTCGATTGCAGGGAGAACGACCATGGGACGTAGACGATCGCCCGGCCTCGTCAAGAGGCGGGGCATTTGGCACATCGACAAATGGATCGAAGGGCGGAGAGTTTGCCAAAGCACTGGCTCAGATAAAATCGCCGAAGCGGAGCGCTACCTCGCACGATTAAGGGAGTGCATCCGCAAGGCGGAGATTTACGGAGTCAGACCAACGCGGACATTCGAACAGGCGGCGGCCAAGTTCGTTCGAGAGAACCAACACAAGCGCTCG
>JAOUGR010000380.1 GCA_029857655.1 Gammaproteobacteria bacterium
TTATGGTTACGATCTGGTAGGCGATGCTTACAACGCCGACTCGACATCGCCGTCTTACAACCCGATTCCTTCTCCAGATCCGGATCCGGATGACTGCGCCGGCCACGGAACCCATGTGTCAGGCATTGTCGGCGCCAATGGAACCGTCAAGGGCGTGGCCCCAGGCGTGACCTTCGGTGCCTACCGGGTGTTCGGATGTAATGGTTCCACAACCGATGACGTCATGATCTCGGCGATGGAGCGGGCCCTGGCGGACGGCATGCAGGTGCTGAATATGAGCATCGGTGAGGCCTTCCAGGCCTGGCCGGAGGCGCCGACCGCACGCGCCAGCGACCGTCTGGTCAACAAGGGCGTTTCGGTAGTTGCCTCGATCGGCAACAGCGGTGCCGATGGTCTCTACTCCAACGGCGCTCCTGGCGTGGGCAAGAAAGTCATCGGCGTCGCGTCGTTCGACAACACCCAGGCCACCCAACTGGCGTTCACGGTGTCGCCTGACAGTGTAGCCATTGGCTACAACCGGGCAGCCGCTGCCCCGCCATCCCCGACCAGCGGCAGCTTGCCGATGGCGAGGACCGGCACGCCGACGACGACCAATGATGGTTGCACCGCACTCGCGTCCGGCAGCTTGACCGGCATGGCCGTACTGATCCGTCGTGGAACCTGCGGTTTCAATCTCAAAGCCAGCAATGCACAAAACGCTGGCGCGGCCGCGGTCGTCTTGTACAACAACGTGGCCGGTGCGCTCAATCCCACGGTCGCAGGACCGCCGACCATCACGATTCCAGTCGTGGCGATCACCAACACTGCAGGTGCGCTGATTAATGGCCGCATCGCTGCGGGCCCGACGACGTTGACCTGGACCACACAGACCGTTGTCACGCCCATTGCGACTGCGGGCCTGATTTCGAGCTTCAGTTCCTACGGCCTCGCGGCTGACTTGAGCCTGAAGCCCGACATCGGCGCGCCGGGCGGGTCGATCTTCTCCACGTATCCGCTGGAACTTGGTGCTTATGCCACGTTGAGCGGCACTTCGATGGCCTCCCCGCACACGGCGGGCGCTGTCGCGCTGATGCTCGAAGCCAAGCCCAACACGCCATCGAACGGCATGCGGGCCAGGCTGCAGAATTCGGCTGATCCGAAGCTCTGGTCACTGGCGCCGGGCTTTGGGCTGCTCGACAACGTCCATCGTCAGGGCGCCGGCATGCTGGACATCGACGACGCGATTTTGGCATCGACGGTGGTCGAACCCGGCAAGCTGTCGCTGAGTGAAAGCGAGGCGGGCCCGTCGATCCAGACTCTGACCATCAAGAATAACGGCGCTTCGGCCGTGACCTACAATCTGTCATTCGTCAACGCAGTATCGACCAGTGGTGTGCTCGCGATAACTGATTTCTGGGACTCCGACGCCAGCGTGGCGTTCAGCAGCCCCAGTGTCACTGTGCCCGCGGGAGGATCGGCGACTTTCCAGGCGACGATCGCACCGCCCGTCACGCCGGCCTTCGGCGTCCTGTACGGCGGTTACATCGTGCTCACAGATGCGGCGGATGCGTCGAAGGTATTTCGGGTGCCGTTCGCCGGCTTTGAGGGTGACTACCAGGCGATACAAGTGCTGACGCCGACGGGGAATGGTTTCCCGTGGTTGGCCAAGTTGATCGGGTCATCATTGTTCAACCAGCCGGCTGGCGCCAGCTACTCGTTGGTCGGGAACGACATCCCGTTCTTCCTCCTGCACCTCGATCACCAGTCGCGCAGGATCCGCTTCGAGGCCTTCGATGCCGTGACCGGCAAGGCTTGGCACCGCATCAGCGACGACCAGTACGTGACGCGGAACCGTACTCCGACAGGTTTCTTCGCCTTCACCTGGGACGGCAACACGTTTACAGGCAAGGGCAAGAACAGCAACCAGTTGTACACCGTGCCGAATGGCGCGTACACGGTGAAGCTGTCGGTGCTCAAAGCGCTGGGTGACGAATCCAACCCGGCTCACTGGGAGACATTTACTTTCCCGGCGATCACGATCGCGCGGCCCTAAGCACGGGCTTCAGGTCCATCGATCAGGCCCCCGCCAGCAATGGCGGGGGCCTTTCTTTTCGCCTTCTCCGCGCGAAGTTCAGCCGCCGTCCAGCCCCAGTTCGCGCAGCTTCCGCGTCAATGTGTTACGCCCCCAGCCGATCAGCTTCGCCGCTTCCTGGCGGCGGCCCTGAACGCTTGCCAGTGCGACGCGCGCGAGCGTGCGCTCGAATTCCGGCCCGGCGACTTCGAGTAGCGGCGCGCCGCCCGCCGATAGTTGCCGTGTTGCCCAGGCCTCCAGCTCGCGGCTCCAGCTGTCGAGCGCAGGCGCCTCCTCACCCTCGCCGCCCAGATCGCCCGGAACATCTTCGGCGCGGATTTCCCGCCCGGGCGCCGTGACCGTGAGTCGCCGCGCGGCATTCACCAGCTGGCGTACATTGCCGGGCCAGTCGAATGCGACCAGGCGGCGTTCGGCATCACGCGCCAGTGTTTTCGGATCAACACCGAGTTCGCGCGCGGCCGTCGCCAGGTAATGCGCGAGCAATTCCGGAATGTCGTCGCGCCGCTCACGCAAGGTCGGCAC
>JAOUGR010000381.1 GCA_029857655.1 Gammaproteobacteria bacterium
GAAAGCGGCGAACGCTGCCGCTGGAAGGGACGCGCGGGGATCGGCGCGCAACTCGGGTGGTGGCTCCGAGCCGAAGTTGCGGATCGGCACGGTGGCGGCGAGTGGCTGCGCCTTATAGGAAGTGACCAGTACCCGCGCATGCGATGAGATCGCGGCCGCGACTGCATCGGCCGACACAAAGGCATCTGCCGGCGCAAGGATGGGCCGTTTGCGGTCGTGACGCCTTTGCTCGAATCGTTCCACCACATCCGCCCAGGCAAGCGGCAAGGCGTGATCGATGTCTGCCGTGTCGACGATCACCGTTTTTGACGGCAAGTACTCCAGGAGCGTGTCCGTCCGGTCGAAGAAAAATGGCAGCCAGGCTTCGATGCCGGCAGGGGAAAGCCCCTGCGTCACGGCGCGGTAAACGGGACTCGCCTGTGGGTCCCCTTCGAAATGTTCCCGCCAGCGGCTGCGAAACCCGGCAACTGCCTCCGGCGTCGTCGGAAACTCGCGTGCCGGCAGGAGGCGGACCCTTTCGAGTCGCGCCGCGGAGCGCTGGTCGGCAGGATCAAAGCTGCGGATGCTTTCGATCTGGTCGTCAAAAAGATCGAGACGGAACGGCTGCGCCGCACCCGCTGCAAACAGGTCGAGCACGGAACCGCGCACTGCGAATTCGCCAGGACTCAGGACCTGTGTGACGTGCGCATACCCTGCACCCGCCAGGCGTGCACGCAGTTGCGCGAGATCGATGCGTTCTCCAGACCTGAGCTCAAAGGCGTGCGCATCGATGAATCGTCGCGGCGGCAGACGGTCGAGCAACGCCGCCCTGGTAGTGACGACCAGGCCGCGCTTGAGCAAGGGCAGCGCGGCGAGCGTGGACAGGCGTTGTGAAACGATGTCCGGGTGCGGTGAGAATGGGTCGTAAGGCAGGGTTTCGCGATCGGGAAGTGACAAGAGCGTCTGGCCGGGTCGCGCGAAGAACGCCAGCTCCGCCATCAGCCGGTCCGCCTCGCGGCCGGTCGCGGCGACCACCAGCACGGGTGGGGATGCGGGTGCTGCCTCGGCAAGCGCCCAGGCAAGGCTGCTGCCATACAACTCGCCCCATCGGGTTGCCCCGGGCACCGTCGGCAGCACAATCTTGTGGTCGTCGTCGCTCACGCAGCTCCCCGCAGGCAGAACACCCCGTTCCGGGCGTGCCCGGCGGGGTCAGGGAGCGCAGGATACCCGCGCCGGAGCCGGCCGCAAGTCTGGCCGGCCCTGGCCGCTATTTCACGATAACGGCATGCAGGACGCGGTCATTCTCGAAGTACACGGAAAACCGGGGATAGTCCCAGCGGGTGATCGGGGGCTGACCGACAGTGGCATGGCGCGTGACGGGCTCGCCATAGCGGCCTTGCACCGTGGACATCGTGCTACCGCGTGTCGGGCGTTCGGCCGCGACTGCGGGGTCGTTGGCTGGCACGCTGAGCGTCTCCGCCCAGGCGGGACCAGTTACGAACAGCGAAAGCAGCAGCAATGTGCGTACGATAGTCATCGCGATTCCTCCACCAGGCAGTGTAGCACCGGCTGGAAATGTGACGAGAATGCAGAGATAAATCCTTGATAGGCATCCCGAATTTGGCCAATAAACACCGATGCTGACGCCTCTGCCGCTGGGGCTGGGCCTGCGCTACGTGCGCGCCCGCAAGCACCAGTACTTCGTCTCATTCATCAGCTGGGTCTCGCTCCTCGGCGTGTGTCTCGGCGTTGCCGCCCTGATCACGATCCTGTCGGTCATGAATGGCTTCGAGGGTGAGTTGCGCAGCCGACTGCTCGCCCTCTCTGCTCACGCGACCCTGCCGGCACCGGCGGGTGTCGCCGCGCTGGAAGAGCTGGCGGCCCGCGCAAGAACGCAGCCGGGCGTCGTTGACGCAAAGCCATTCATCGAGGTTCAGGGCCTGATATCCGATGGGCCGCAACTCGCGGGCGTTGCGCTCAGGGGCATTTCCGCACGGGACTATTTACCCGACGCCGTGTTGCGCACAGCGATGCAGGCGGGTTCGCTCGATGCGCTGGTCGCCGGCAGCGACAACATCGCGCTCGGGCGCGCGCTCGCGATCCAGCTGCAGGTGGACATTGGCGACACGGTGACCGTGCTGCTGCCGCGCATGGATGCCGATGGCGCTCTCACACCACGCATCGGTGCCTTCAAGGTAGCCGGCCTGTTCGAGATCGGACTGGCAGACCATGACGCCGTCATGGGGTTCGCGGACATCGGGGACGTCGCGAGACTTGCGGGTCCATCCGCAACCGCCGGTGTGCACCTGTTCTTCGCGGACCCATTCGATGCACCGCGGCTTGCTCCTGCCGTCGCCGCTGCGCTCGGCACGGGCCCTGCACGCGACTGGACGGTCGATCACGCCGCCTACTTTCGCGCGATCCGGCTCGAGAAGACGATGATGACGGTGATCCTGCTGCTGATCGTTTCGGTCGCGGCATTCAACATTGTTGCCAGCCTCGTCATGGTGGTCGCGGAGAAACGGAGCGACATCGCAATCCTGCGCACCATGGGACTCTCGCGGGCCGGTGTTATCGCCGCTTTTATAGTGCAGGGCACGGTCATCGGT
>JAOUGR010000075.1 GCA_029857655.1 Gammaproteobacteria bacterium
GCACGTGTACACCGGCGAGATCAGCACCCGGCACCGGCAGTGACCGGGCATGGCCGCCGATCGCCAGCACCAGCTTGTCGTAGGCAAGCTGGCCGCCGTCGGCCAGTTGAAGCGAGCGTTTCGCGGTGTCAATCGCCACAACCGCATTGCCGAGCAGCACTTCGCAGTGGATGCTTTCGTAGTAGGCCGCGTGCCGGATCGGCAGGCGGTCGGCCTCCATTTCACCGGCGAGGAATTTCTTCGAGAGAGGCGGACGCTGATAGGGGAGCAGTGGCTCTTCGCCGACCAGCACCAGCCGCCCGGAGAAATGTTCGTGGCGCAGGCTGTCCACAATCTGCGCAGCCGCGTGGCCGGCGCCGACGACGACAATGGTGTCCTGCATGCGCTAAGTATCCACGACTGCGCCGTACTTCGCGCGTGCCGCGTCCGTAGACAACAAGACCAGGCGTGGCGGGCCGCCGCCGTGCATTTCCGACTGCGGCCAGGTCAATTCCCAAAGCCGCCCATCATCTGGATCCCGGTACAGCTCATCCCACCCGGATGAGTCCGCGCCAAGTTGCAACAGATGATTGCTGGTTAACCATTCAATTCGCTCGCAATTCGGATCGGCAACAACCCTGTCCTGCTTCACCTTCCAGGCACCCAGAAGTTCGGTCTCGTTCGCGGCAATGCGTGAATGCTCATTCACGGTGTCATGCCGAGTAGGTCACGAGAATTTCGCTTGCCCATCCGCGCGGGTCGAAATCCGATTCGATGCTGCCCCATGGGTATTCATAGGGCGGCTCTCCAAGATGGGTGCGAAGCCATGCGTCATGCACGGCCTTGCGTTGATGCTCGCGGTCCTCGACCCACTCCTTGATGTCGTCGGCCGGCACGTTGAAGGAAAAAAAGACATTCTTCAGGCGGTCGTCCTTGAAGTATGCAGTGACCCCGATACCCGGTTCGGGCTCGAAATCAAAATTTTCCCAGCCTTCGTTGACAAGGGCCACCCTTGCCATGCGACCAAGACCGGATCTGAGAAAAGCAAGCCGGTCGAGTCGCGGGCTAATCGTGCCGGATTCAAAGATGAGTGACCCATTGGTAACGTCGATTTTCATGTCAAGGTACCAGGGGGACTTCTCGCAGGAACCGCATCGACACCTCAAATGAAGGTACTACGACCTGGGGAAACCAGCCAGCGCCATATTTCACGTTGGCGATAGCCAGCGCAAAGGCTGCTGGAGTGTCCTCAATGAGTTCATAGGCGGCGACACTCGTGCGGCGCGGATGATTGCGCGAAATCGCGATCTGAAGACCGTCGAACAGGATATTAGCGCTGCCGTCGCTGCGACGCAGCGCGCTTGCGGTAGTGTAGAAGGCGCTCTGACCCGGATCGCCACCGAAAATGATTGTTCCCTTCTTTAGCATGATATCCCTGAAGCGATCTATGCCCGGATAATGTCTGGTGCCCTGGAATGTTCTTGCGATCTTGCTCGGCGCCGCGCCGATTATCTCGGCGCCACCTCTGCGTATCGCGCCGGCTGCGCCGCCAAGGAAATAGCCGATGTTGCCGAGTGTAGCTCCGCTGCTCCCGGCGGTGGAATCCGGAACACCGAACCACTCGAAATCCGGGTTCGAGTCGAAGAGCCAGGTGACCGGTGCCGAGTTGAATGCAAGATTCCCCAGGCGCGCCGCGGCGCCTTGCAGGAAATCTGCGGTCGGGCCCTGCGACAAGCTGGGATCCACCTTTGTGCCGGCGGTCAGCACAATGCTGGAGGGAGCGACGGATTGGACAGATTGCATTGTGCAGGCGAGGGCGGAACTGTCCTGGCCGCAGGGATCGCGCTGGGATGCGGAGGCGGTCTGGCCGCCACTGGCGGCAGCGAAAAAGTGTAGAAAGTCAGCCCAACGTGCACCAATCACGGTGACCCGTGCACAGCGGCCATTCGGTGCTTCCATGCACGGTGTCGGATCGAATCCGCTCGGATCAATGAAGCTCAGCGGGTTGTTGAAGACGTAGGAGTATCGATTGAGACTCTGCCCGTTGAAAGGATCTGGAACATAAGGATCAGCGCTGATGAAGCGGCCGACGCGAGGATCGTAGACCCGGCCGTTCATGTGGATCAGGTCCAGGTTGTCTAGATGCTCGTGTCCCGTGTAGCCATCCCGCGTATTCGCGGCGATGGTGGCAAGCTCCGGGGCGGTTGGCACACCGCTCCAGTTCGCGCCGCGACGGGCCCCGAAGGCGCTAAAAGTCTCGGTCACGAGAATATTGCCGTTCGCGTCCAGTAGCTTGTCTGTGCTGTCGAGATGATCGTGGGCCAGGTAGCGTGTCGCTGCCGACGATCCGTCGCTGTAACGCAGGTGCAGCGCAGCGGTGCCGGTAGGTGCGAGGACGTAATGCTGCCAGGTCGTCACACCGTTACGCGTCACCTTCTCCATCAACTCACCGACGTAGATCGTGGTTTCGGTCATCCCGCCGTTGATAGCGATCTGCTTCCAGCGATTTCCCGCGGGGCCGTGCCAGAACTGGCTGCCATTGCCATTGGCGCTGGTGATAGTGTTCGGCAGGTTGTCACTGGTCCAGCTGATTGACGCCCCACCGCGATTCGTCATGTTGCCGTTTGCGTCGTAACCGTAGGTCTGCCCACCGGCAGAAGTGACAGCGTGTTTCTTGCCTGTGTGATAGCCAAAACAAGGCGCTGGCGTCAAACAGACATCGGATTTCCAGGAGATGTTTCCGATTGAGTCATAGGAGAGATCCAGGCTGATCGAGCCATTCCGCCGCACATCATCAAGGCGGTCGAGTGCGTCGTAACGGAACTCCTCGGTCTGGCCCCGCCTGAGGTCCTCGCGCCGGATCAGGTTGTCATTCGCGTCCGAGGCATAGGCGAGATCCTGAATCGCATTCGCGCCGGCACTGGACTGGCGGTAGTCCATGAGACCGTTGACCGGATCGAATCCGGTAATGACGCGGATCGCTGCACCCAGGGTCTCGTCGATGACGTTGCCGGCGGCGTCCTGGCTATTGAGGCGCCAGTAGGACGTGGCCGGCGCGTTGGCATCCT
The DNA here is from genome assembly GCA_029857655.1 of Gammaproteobacteria bacterium. Classification (GTDB taxonomy): domain Bacteria; phylum Pseudomonadota; class Gammaproteobacteria; order Steroidobacterales; family Steroidobacteraceae; genus SCUD01. The sequence continues at coordinate 3,048 of JAOUGR010000075.1, forward strand.
TGATCCGCACAAGCTGGCCATACTGGTACTCGTAGCCGAGCTTGAAGCGGCTTCCGGAGCCGGTGACGGGATAGGTCAGTGATTCGAGCAGTCCCTGGCCGTTGTACTGGTAGTCATAGCGGTAGCTTGCATCCGAGGTAATGGTGCGCGTTGCGGGTCGGCCATAAATGTCGTACGCGAACCGTTCCGAATAGCTTGGTCCCGTGATTGCAGCAAGCCGGCCGATATTGTGGTTGGTTGCCGATGTGCCCCAAGTCCAGCTGCTCGTGCCATCGGGCGCACTGCGACCAGTCGGTCGGCCGAGCTTGTCGTAGGTAAAGGCCGATACCTGCAGCTTGGCATCACGCAATGAAACGATTTCGCCAAGGGCGTTTGGCGTGTAAGTCCAGGATCCCAGGTCCATGTTTGACTGTGCGAGCTTCATGCCGCGTTCGTTGTAGGTGATCGTGTCGACCAGATTGTTCAACGCATCGCGCACCTGCAGCAGCCGTCCGAAGGCGTCGTATTCGTATCGGGTGTTGCCACCAACTGCATCGCTGATGCGCGTGAGGCTGCCCCAGGCGCTGTGTGTCTCGGTCGTGACGTGCCCGAGTGGATCGGTCTGGGTGACCATATGCCCGTCGTAGCGCCAGCTTGCCTCGCGATCTGGAGCGCCATCCGCCGAGCGCAGCGAAGCAGTTATGGGCCGGTCGAGCGAGTCGTATTCGAATTTCCAGTAACCGGCCGGTATGCCGCCGGCCCAGAACGGCAGGTACTGTCGGAGCACCCGCCCACGCGCGTCGACGTCCATCGTGACGACACTATTGCCTTCGCCGGGCTGACGCGTTGCGAGTCGGAATGCGCGCCCGAACTGGTCGATATCGACGATTGTCGCGCCTTGTGTTACGCCGCTATTGTCTTTCTCGAGCTGCGCAAGCTGATAGCGGGTGCGCGAATCACAGTTGTCTACGCATGTCACCCGCGACCACTGGGTCGTGGTCTGGTCCGGACGTGTCTCCAGCATCGGCTGACCAAATGCGTCGTAGGCCCAGTTGACGGTCAGCCCGTTCGGATCGGTCATCGAGCTTGGCATGCCGAGCCCGTAGTCCCAGGTAAAGGTTGTCAGCTGCGAAAGGGGATTCGTCACATTGATGGGTAGCTGCCCGCGACTGCCCCAGTTGCGCGTCGCCGTGCGTGTACCCATGCCAACGCCGGTAACAGCGCGGCTTGCGAGATTACCGAAGCTGTCGTATCCGAGGCCGAAAATCACCTGCCACTGGCTGCTGCCGGGCTCGACGCGTAGCTGCGTTGGACGGCAATTCCCAGCATCCCAATTCTGGCTGAAGCTGCGTGTGATCGCCGTACCTCCAGCCAGACTATGGCTTGCGACGAGTTGCATGCCCTGCGGCCGTCCCAGGCACCAGTTGACGGTGTCATTGAGTACGGAAGTCTGAAGCGTCCGCAGACTTCTGGATGAGCCGGCGTCGGCGCCACCCGCGATTTCGGTAACCGTGGTTGTCTCGTCGGTTACCAGACCCGATGTGGCGTCGATAGCGTTGACCGCCCGTGTCGTGGCTGCAATCTGGGCGCCGTCGTAGACGCCGCCGATTTCGTAATGTCGCTGGACCGTCGTAGACGCATATGGAAAACGACGCCGGCCTGGGCCGCTGCCCAGATCCAGAGTCGCCCAGGAAAGAGTCGTCTCGCTGATCCGGGCGCTGGAACCATTACGCACGACAACCAGCGTTGGCAGGCCGGTGTAGGGAAAGTCGAGACGTCGCGTTTCCTCTACGCTAGTTTCGATTCCCAGCGTTGTATTCGCGCTCGTGCGTTTCGCAAATCCGAGGAAGCCGCGGCCAAGGAGATGCCGGCGCAATCCCTGGTAGCTGTAGCGAGCAGGTGTCATTGATCCGAGCCCGGTACCATCTGTCTTAGCTAATTCGGATACGACGTAAGCTGACGATTGCAAGTCCTGATCGGGGTAGATGGCGCTGGATCCGCGCACGTAAATGGAGGCGTCGGTCAGTGGCCGATAGGTAAATGAGGCGGTGATGCCGAATCCATCAGTTGCGGAGAGAAGGAAATCCGGTTTGGGCCCGTTGCGCAAACGCATCGAAAGCAAACCGCCGGCCCGGGTTACAAGGTCCGCAAGGCCGTCGCCGTTGGCATCGCATGCAAGAGCCGTCGCGGCGCCGTTGGTCGGAATCCCCGTATTCACGGCCGCTGCCAGCGAATCGCCATTCGACTGGACGAGGATCCAGTTTGTCGCGCCTGACAGCAGCAGATCTTCGCGGCCGTCGTTGTTCCAGTCGTGACCGATGTTTTGCGCCCCGCCGGTCAATCCCGGCGCCCCGAGTTCGGGGCCGGACCAGTACACGCCGCAGCCGCTGATGCGCACGCGCAGTGATCCGGTGTAGTGCGTATAAGCGAAGTCGGTGCAACCATCGCCATTGATGTCGGCCAGGCCGGCGCCATTGAATGAACCGTCGAAATAGTCATTGGCGTATGTGGTCGCGGTAATTCGCGCGACCGTATAGTTCTCGTTCATCACGAGGTCTTCTGCGCCGTCTCCGTCGAGATCGATTCGCTGGCCGGGGCGACCGAGAAAGTTGCCTCCTTCCGGCATGTCATATCCTGTTGCCATGGCTTGTTCATAAAGCGTCACCGGGTTGGCGGAAAATCCGCCACCCTGTAGCGCGTAGCGCACTTGCACGATCAGGCTGTTGCCCGTATAGGCTGAAATCTCGGACCAGGCGAGGTCTCCGAGTCCGTCGCCATTCATGTCCAGGCCGCGGTAATCCACGAGTTGCGGTCCGGGCGAGAAAGGGGTCGATATCGCGGAGGTAAATCCAGCCGCACCGCCCGAAATCACGGTCCACAGCCGTGCCGCGGATAGCATCAGAAGATCGGTCCGACCGTCGCCGTTGTAATCGAAAGGGACTCCAATCCCGTAGGGGGCCGCGATTTTTGTCGCCACCTCCGCGGCGAATGTATCTCCCGCCTGACCGAGTCGATATCGCAATACCTTCGGGGTGTTCAATGTTCCGCCCGCCCAGATGAAATCGCCGCGGCCATCACCATTGATGTCGGCCATCGTCCAGAGAGAACTTTCTGGTAATGGCGTCGGGCCCGGGATCGGTGCTGAAATGCTCGTCTGAGCGCCGAAGCCGGGCGCTCCATCCTGCCAATCGAAGTTTGTCGCGGCGTAACAGTCGCTGCCGCCGGCGCCGCATTCCTGTATCGATGCCAGCCGGCTGCGTCCGCCAGTAGACAGCGCCGGTTCGTAACTCAGGTGGTAACGTCGGAGGACCGAGCCGTTGTAAAGCACATCGATCTGATCGAGCCGTACAACCTGGCGTACGGCTGTACCGGCGACATAGGCAATGTCGACTTCGTGATTCGGGCGGATTTCGTAGGTGAACGCTACCTGGTGCGACGCCGTCACGCCGGCACCGGGATTCGAGTTGTAGCGGATTGCAGCGATCCGAAAGCCGCCGTTTGCAATGTCCTCGAAGTACTCGAAGTCGATCACATTGCCGGACCGGTCGCGAATTCGACTCAGCGCCCAGATCCTTGCCAAGTTCGTGGTGTTACTGACACTGTTGCTGCCGTCGATGCGCGAATCGGCCGTTGCGCCGTACTCAAAGACACGACCGTCCAGTGCTTCCAGCACGAAGTACTGGGGCCCGCTGCCAGGTCCGGTGTAGGAACGGATGCGAGCGAAGGACTCAATCTCAGTGCGGTACTCGGCACCGGCCTCCCCGTAGGGGACATTATTCGCGACGACCAGACGCTGGCCGTCGAGGCAGAAGCGGTCCGCAGCGGTCAACGTGACTGGCGACGAGACGCCGTCCTGGACGATTGTTCGTGGGCAACGCGCGATCTGCGACAGGCCACTGATGTTCCAGCCGATGCCGAGCAGGCCAACGACACTGCGGTGGCGATATTCGAGCGACAAGGCCGGCGTCATGCCGTTGGTGCCTGGCGGCAGGTCCAGCGGAATCGAATAGACCGCCTCGCCATCAGGTGAGACCGTGGCCGTGCCGGGTGTACGCCCGACAGCGGCGTCGGCAACATCTGTAGTCAGCGCCAACAGGAAGATTATCAATGCGCCTATGAAGCGCCACGTGATGGGCAAGTCCATTGCAAGGCCTCCGATGCGCGCCCTGCATCCTTGCGGGCGTCGAGGTCAAGCTAATGGGACGTGATCGGGCCGGCGCGCCGATAATTTGTGCTGAAGCTCGGTATATCTACTGCATGCACCGACAGTCGGACCGCGCTGGCGCGCAGGCGCAATTTTCGCGGGCATTACAAGTGATTGATTAACCTTACAACCCCGTCTCGGCATAGAATCTGCACCCTGAAACGACGCCAGCCCCCTATGCGCAGGAGTCCGCGATGAAGCTCGTCACCGCAATCATCAAGCCGTTCAAGCTCGACGACGTGCGCGCCGCGCTGTCCGAGATCGGCATCTCGGGCATGACCGTCACCGAGGTAAAGGGCTTCGGCCGGCAGCGCGGTCACACCGAGCTTTATCGCGGGGCGGAGTACGTCGTGGATTTCGTGCCGAAGACACACATCGAAGTCGCCGTGCGCGACGACCTGGTGGACCAGGTCACCGAGGCGATCATTGGCGCCGCGCGCACCGGCAAGGTTGGCGACGGCAAGATCTTCATTACGGATATCGAACGTGTGCTCAGGATCCGCACCAGCGAAACCGACGAGGCCGCGCTTTGAATCAGCGCGGTGAGAATCCGAAGGCCGATTCGATCGAGGCGGCAGTCGCCAAGATCACACTCGGTGGCGCGCGCCGGCATGTGCTGTTCTGCACGCACGGTGACTGCGCGCCGAAGGAAGTTGGCGATGCCTCGTGGAAGTACCTCAAGCGCCGGCTGCGCGAGGTCGGCCTTGCGGACGTGCAGGGCGGGGTGCTGCGCACCCGCGCCGATTGCCTGCGCATCTGCCGTGAAGGGCCGATCATGGTGGTCTACCCCGAGGGCACCTGGTACCGGAATGCCACGCCCGAGAATATCGAGCGCATCATCCAGGAACACCTGATCGGCGGCAGGCCGGTCAGTGACTTGTGCTTTGCATTTCATCCGCTTTAGCACTCTGCGCAGAAAGAACCTGATGTCGGGGGCGGGTTCGGCGGGCAAATAGCAATTGCGAATGCACCGTGCGAGGCAAATAATCTGTGCGGTCGCTTAACAAATTCCTCTTTACATAACGCAAAGAATTGGGGGCCACGTCATGTCATCCAAATTGTGCAGGCTTTCGGCTGGATTGATTGCGGCGGCAGCTACGGCGCTGCTTGCGGCATCTGCAATGGGCGCGCCAGTGGCGCGTGTCGCTGCGGGATTGCCAAAGGGCGCGATGCTCGAAAGTGCGGAGCGCGCTAATCCTAGTTCGACGCGGATGTCGGCCATGGGTGCCCGGGCGGCGGCCGAAGTGGCGCGTGTCCAGCGCGATGCGGAAGCGGCCAAGGGTGGATCTGCGGCACGTGTCAGCGCCGCTGGCGCCGAGGCGGGTGCTGCGACCGCGCGGAGTTCGCAGGATGACGATGGCTGCGTGAACACAGTGGATTGCGAGGGCGGCTTCCGTGACGGCCCGCGCGGCGGGCAGGCGGAAATTTCCATCGCCGTTGACAGCACCGGCCAGCACATCG
>JAOUGR010000382.1 GCA_029857655.1 Gammaproteobacteria bacterium
GCGGCGCTGATCGAGGTGCTGGAATGGCCGACGCTAAAGCTGTCGTAAACGCTTTCGGCGCGTGACGGGAATGGCGCAAGGCCGCCACGCTGCTTGATGCTTCCGAGGCGCCGGCGTCGCCCGGTGGCCACCTTGTGTGGATAGGCCTGATGGCCCACGTCCCAGACCAGACGGTCGTATGGCGTGTCGAAGACGTAATGCAGGGCGACGGCGAGTTCCACCGTGCCCAGCCCGGCGGCGAGGTGCCCGCCCATCTGGCCGACCGTGTGGATCAGGAACTCGCGCAATTCCGCCGCGAGTGGCGCAAGTTCACCCGGGGCCAGCGCCCGCAGGTCCGCCGGGGACTCGATCGAGTCCAGCAGTGCGGCCGGCTTTTCCTCACTCATCCCGGCAGTGTACTGGAGGCGCTGCGGACGGCATAAGACCCGCGCGACTGCGATCAGCTGCTGCGCTCGACCAGCTCTGCGGCAAATTCGCGCAGTTGCCCGGCCTCCGGCCCGAATCCCGCCAGCGCCTCGATGCCGGAACGGGCAAGTTCCGCGGCGCGCCTGCGGGCTGCGGCAATACCGGCGATCGCGGGATATGTCGGCTTGCCGCGCAGCGCATCGGCGCCGCTATTCTTGCCGGTCAGCGCCGGGTCGCCCAGTACGTCGAGCAGGTCATCGACGATCTGGAACGACAGTCCGACCACCGTGCCGTAGCGATCCAGCGCCTGTTTCCGAGGCTGCGACAACGCGGATGCTGCGGCGCAGGCGATCATGACCGAGGCGCGGATCAGGGCCCCGGTCTTGCGCGCATGCATTTCCTCGATCTGCTCGCGTTCGAGGATCCTGCCGACCGCGGCAAGGTCCAGCGCCTGGCCGCCCGCCATGCCACCTGTGCCGCTTGCCTGCGCCAGCAAGCGGATCATCTCCAGGCGACGCTCCGGCTCCGCCGCCAGCGATCCGTGCTCGGCAAGAATCTCGAATGCCAGTACCTGGAGGGCGTCGCCGGCAAGAATCGCGGTCGCTTCGTCAAAAGCGCGGTGCGTGGTCGCGCGGCCGCGGCGCAGGTCATCGTCGTCCATTGCTGGAAGGTCGTCGTGCACCAGGGAATAGGCGTGGATCAACTCCACAGCCGCTGCGGGCCCATCGAGGACTGCCGGCGGCACGCCGAGGGCCGCGCCCGTCGCATATACGAGGACGGGCCTGACACGCTTGCCGGGTCCCAGCGCCGCGTAGCGCATGGCTTCATGCAGCCGTGTTGGGCTTGCGCTCCAGGCAGGCAGAATGCGTTCGAGCACGCCCTCGACGCGCACGCGATAATGGGATTGCCAGCTGGTTGCCGATGCGGCCTGAACGGACATCAGGCGATTCGCTCAGTCCGCTGCAGGCGGCACGAATGGCTCGATGGATTCCCCTTCCGGGCCACGACTCAGGATGCTGATCTTCTGCTCCGCCAGGCGCAGCGCCTTCTGGCAATTGCGCGTTAGCTCCACACCGCGTTCGAACTGGCGCAGTGATTCCTCGAACGGCAATTCCCCCTGTTCCAGGCGCCCGACGATTTGCTCGAGTTCGGCGAGTGCAGCCTCGAAATCGGGTGTCGCGGTTTTCTGTCGGGTCAAGGGAGGCCGCCTTGCAGCGCAGGTGGGGCGGGTACGTTACACAGCCCCTGCACAACGGGTCAACGCACGTGTTAGAATCTGTCTAAATCGCCGGCGCGGGGCCGGTGCATTCGAGGAGGAGGCTACCGTGAATCTGAAAGGCAGCAAGACAGAAGGCAATCTGAAGGCGGCCTTCGCCGGCGAGTCACAGGCGAATCGCCGCTACCTCTATTTCGCGCAAAAAGCGGATGTCGAGGGCTACAACGACGTGGCGGCCGTGTTCCGCTCGACCGCGGAAGGCGAGACCGGCCACGCGCACGGTCATCTGGAATACCTGGAGCAGGTCGGTGACCCCGCGACGGGCCTGCCGATCGGCGCCACATCGGACAATCTGAAGGCGGCCATCGCCGGCGAGACGCACGAATACACGGACATGTATCCGGGCATGGCGAAGGCTGCGCGCGACGAGGGCTTCCACGAGATCGCCGACTGGTTCGAGACACTCGCGAAGGCCGAGCGGTCGCACGCCAACCGCTTCCAGAAAGCGCTAGACCAGCTCAATTGAGCGGCGGGCAGCGCTTGCGCATGCGCCCGTGAACGAGCGGGAGACCGGCGGCCGCCGGGAAGGCAGCCTCGACGCGCCGACCCGGCACGCGCTGCCATGGAACAGCGCTGATTTCTGGAATCGCGACTCGCTCATGAAAGAGCTCGAGCGCGTATACGACATCTGCCACGGGTGTCGCCGCTGTTTCAGCCTGTGCAACTCCTTCCCGGTCCTGTTCGATCACATCGACGGGTCGCCCACCGGGGAACTCGCTGCGGTGCCCAGGAAGGCCTACTGGGAGGTGGTGGATCACTGCTACCTCTGCGACATGTGCTACATGAGCAAGTGCCCGTACGTGCCGCCGCACGAGTGGAATGTCGACTTCCCGCACCTGATGCTCCGTGCCAAGGCCGTGCGCAACCGCGAGGAAGGGGCGAGTGTGCGCGACCGGCTGCTGTC
>JAOUGR010000383.1 GCA_029857655.1 Gammaproteobacteria bacterium
GACGAATATCCTTCGCCTTGTCTTCCAGGGCTTCGGTAAGGCTCTCTACTACTGCAACCTGTGCCGCGAGTTGCATGCGCACTTCACCCAGGCTCTTGTCGTGCTTTTCCACTTCCGCCAAAGCTCGGTGTCTTTCCTCGTTGTCTCCTTCAGCCTGGCTCGAGAGTTCAGCTATGCGCACAAGCAGTTCATTGATGCCGGCATCATGACGCGCCGGAGCCTGCAAGAACTCCCTGTTCGCCAGAGCCGTACGCGGCTGTTGACCCGTTATCAGTTTTCTCGCGTTGGAGTCGGGCATCAGCAGCGATCGGCCGGAGTCGGCTTTGCGCCGGCCTTTGCCCTTTATCGGAACGACGTGCGGCAGAATCCCATGTGCATCCGCAATCGAGCGAATCAGTTGCTCGCTGATGACCCTTGTTCCCTGGGCACAGGATGCCCCGAGTACAGCGTTACACAGCAAGTTGATCATGCGAGGGATTCCGCCAGTAAAGCGGTAGATGAGTGCGCGAGCTTCATCCGAGAATTTTGCGGCATCAGCCGCACCGGCCAGACCCAGGCGGTGCCGTACGTAGTCGTCTGTCTCGCGTTCCGAATAAACGCGAATGTGAAAGTTGGTCTGGTAACGAAACTTGAGCGATCTCATGGCGGGCGAATTCATGATTCGCGGGAGCTTCGGGTTTCCGGCGAGCACCATGCTGAGTACGCGCTCGTCATTATCTTTTATGTCTGAAATCCACCGGAGCTGCTCAAGGACCGCGGGTCGCACCAGTTGCGCGTTGTCCATGAAGAACAGCACGTGCCTGCCTTTCTTTCCCCGATGAATAAGAAACTCGCGCGTGATGCGTTGCAGCTCACGCAGGGTGCCGCTTATCTCGTCGAAACCGATTTGCTTGAGGAAGGAGCAATAAAACTGCGCGCCTTCCACGCAGGTTTCGTCAAATGCCGCATAACACAGGTCATCGCCAAGACCGGCTATGTACTGATTCAGCAGCGTGGTCTTGCCGGAGCCGTCCGCGCCACAGACGACGATCAGACTGTCAGCCCGCTCCGTCGCATCCGTCAGATGCGAGTTCAGCAGGGAGCATTGGTCCGAGTAGAAAATTTCGGACGCCGCCTCCAGCCTGCAAAAAGGCGCTCGCGTCATCCCGAAGAATTCGAGAAACGTGGGCTCGGAGTGCTGGTTCGGTAACGGGCTTGCCACGCTCGTTACTCCGATGTTTTCGTAGTCGTATTCGGCGTCGCTGGCTTTAGAGCGTTCATCACGCCCCCGCGGAAATGTCAGCACCTCCCCTTGGTGCTGTGTCTATTTTTAGGCTGTTTTCAGCCTCCAGGGAAGCTTATTTCGCCTTGCGTCGAGCCTGTGGTCCTATGTCACTGAAAAATATGCCTTTGTTCGCCAAGGTTGCGCCGAAAACGGTCTCTTCTGTTTTGCATGAGCAGGTGAATAAGGGTTGGTTACCTATCTGGAACTTGCTCGCGGCCCAAACAAAGCCCGAAGCAATTCGGCTAGAGCCAAGGGCAGCACGATCAACGTGGGCGTAGTTTTCGGGGTGGCTGGCTGCTGGTCCTGCGTCCAATCACGCCACTGGCGCGTTGCCGGCTTTCCACTTGATGCTGCAGCCCACGCTCGACCGTTGCTCGACCGGTATCGGGCTGCCAGCCAGCACCGCATCTGCCGCCGCCCGCAGTGAGACGCCCGTCACCGGTATCCCGCTGTTTGGTCGGCTGTCGTCGAACTGACCGCCGTAGACGAGCCGGCGGGATTGGTCGAACAGGAAGAACTCTGGCGTGCAGACTGCATGGTAGGCGTGCGCCACCGCCTGAGATTCGTCATACAGATACGGAAACGTGAATTTGTGGCGCGCGGCTATTTCCGCCATCGCCGGCGGCGCATCTTCAGGATATGCCCGCACGTCATTCGCGCTGATCGCGACGATCGCCAGGCCCCGCGGTCCGTACTCGCGCGCGAAGCCGGCAAAGCCGTCGAGGATGTGTTTGACGTAAGGACAATGGTTGCAGATGAACGCGACCAGGAGCCCAGGCGAGGCGGCAAAGTCCGGAAGTGCATGAACCCGCCCCGTGGGATCCGGCAGGGCAAAGGGCGGCGCCGCGGTTCCGAGTTCGACCATCCGGGATTGCAGACGCACCATGATTACGTACGCCTCACGCGTGGATCCAGGTCGATAGGAACCCGAGTGGATTATGGGTCCATGCGATTGTCAGCATAAGACCATAGGTCAGCAGGGCGGCGATGAAGAACCAAAGGCGCGTACGCTGTGTTGCCGCGCGCTTCAGCGCGAAACTTCCGAGCACGATGTAGGCGAGCAACAGCGTGATCTTCGCCACGAGCCAGCCGTTGGCGTAGGCAGCGCCCGGCAGGACCGTGAGCAACAGGAGCGCCGCAAGCAGCAGCACCGTGTCGATGGTGTAGCTGAGATACCGAAGCTGGGCCGAAAGCGCGAGGGTCTGGCGGTCTGCCTGCACCATCAAGCCTCGTATCAGGAACAGCGTGCCGCTCGCGAATACCGCGACGACGTGCACCATCTTGATCTGCAGATAATATTCGTGCATCGCGCCGCCCCC
>JAOUGR010000385.1 GCA_029857655.1 Gammaproteobacteria bacterium
GTTGACCTGGTCAGGCCTCAATGGCCCGGGTCCACCTCCAGCGCCTTGCGGTCGAGCTCCGCCGCCCGATCCTTGTCGCCGCGATGCGCATCGAGTTCTGCTTTGTCGGTGTACACCCCGTGCGTAACGACTGCATCGATCAGGCGCGCGTTACGCACATCCTCAAGCGGGTTGTCGCGCAGGATGAGGAAGTCGGCACGGAAGCCGGGGCGTATTTGTCCAAGGCGTGCATCGGCATCGAGGTAGCGCTCGATGAAAGCACCGGCATTGCGCGTGCCGATGGCGAGCGCCTCGTAATTCGAAAGCCCTGCCTTGACGAGCTCGGTGAGTTCGCGGTGCACCGCCTTGCCCGGAAACAGGCCAGGCAGGGAGGCATCGGTGCCGATGACCTGCAGGATGCCGGCCTTTTGAAATGCAATGGTGAGTGTCTGCATCAGCGCGTACTTCCACTGTTCGCGAACGATGAAATTCTCGAGATCATCGCGCCGGTTGAGGTTGCCGGCCTGCCACATGGAGGCGGTGTCGGGATGCAGGAACGGAAATTCAGCATCGTTCCAGACGTTGTCGAGGCTGTCCCACATGAGCATGTTGGTGAACGTGAAACTTAAGTCCGGCATGACGGCCACGTTGTTCTCGGCGAGCACGGTGAGCAAGGCGGGCAGTTTGTTGAGGTCGGGTGCATAGTCACGCGACATGTTTCTCGTGCTGCGCGGACCTTCGAAGTAGGCGAAAAAGAATTCCTCCGTATGCACCACTGCGTCCTGGCCAAGTTGAAGCGCCTGCAAGGCATCGAAGTTTCGCGGGATGTGGCCGAACACCGGCAGGCCCTGCAATTTCGCCTCGTCGACAATGGCCGTAAAAACGGGCAGCGAGACGTTGTTGTAAATCTTCACGAAGTCGAAGCCTTGTTCTTTGAGATTTCGCACCGCGGTTTTGGCCTCGTCCGCAGTGCCAAGGCTGAGCGCGCCCGTGGCGATGGCAGGATCACCGTCCAGGATCCGATCGGTCGCGTAGATCGTGGGCCCGAGGCGCGATCCGTTGCGAATCTCCTCGCGGAAGCTAAGGATCTCCTCGCCGGGCCCGCCCGAGCCGCCGAGGTGCATGACGGTCGTGACGCCCCAGGCGAGGTTGCTCAGGAGCTCGTCGGCATTGCGCAGGTGCACATGCAGGTCGGCGAGACCGGGCACCAGGTATCGACCCTCGCCAGGAATCTGCAAAAGGTCCGCCGGCAGGCTCGTCGCCGCAACATCGCTGACGGACTGAATCACTCCGCCCGACACCACCACGACCTGGTGCTCGAGCAGGCGCTCTTCGTCCATCGGGATGACGTTGATGTTGACGATGGCAAAGTTGTCGCTTGCACTGCTCACCTGGCTCAGCACCAGCAATAGCAACAGCAGGGCGTGCCGGAAACGTGATCGTTTCAGATCGGACATGTGAGTGCTCCAGATGCTTCTTTGTTGGATGCTGGTGGGGAGTGGAGCGTTTGAAACGCACGCTCAGAGCAGTTGCTGCACCAACCACTGGTGAATCGTTGAATTCAAAACGCTGCCTGGCCCGACCAGGCCGTCGATCTGACCTTCACCGGTAAACAAAACATAGCCGATGTTATTGACGGGATCGATTTCGGTCACGTGCGTCATCTGGCTGCCGGCGCCCGTATGGCCGACCCAGCCCGGGTTCGCCGCCGCCTCACGCCAGATCAGGCCGATGCTCGAATTGTAGGCAAGCTGGTTATTGGCCGGTGTCGTGGTCGCAAGCATTTGTGCGACGCTGGATGGCTGCAGTACCTGGCTGCCGTTAAAGCTGCCGCCATTCAAAATCGCCCGCATGAAATTGGCCCAGTCTGCAGTGGAGGTAAAGAGGCCGCTGATCGGGTAGAACCAGTTCGAGGTCTGGGTCGTCTCTTGATTATTCATGTCAAACAATGCGACGACTTCGTTCGGGTCAAGATCCGGGAAGTAATGGCTGGTGCCCGTCATTCTCAAGGGCATGAAGATGCTCGCCTTCGCATAGTCGATGTAGTGCATTCCTGAAAGCTGCTCCACCAGGTAGGCAAGCAGCACCATGCCGAAGTTCGAGTTCCTATTGACGCTGCCGGGCTCGCCGGCCAGCCAGAGGGTATCGCGGTAGTCGGCACTGCCCGGTGTCAGCGCATTTTCGATGAGCGGATGAAGCTGCACGATGACGGCGGGATCGAACGCCTCGAACAAGGTGTCCGTGGCTTCACCAAAATCAGGATTCGACAGGCCCGCGCCATGTTGCATGAGCATGCGCGCGGTGATGATGTGGTTGGGGAACGCGGGGTTTCGAACTGCGAAGGGCAGGTAGTTGCCGACATCCGCATCGATATCGAGCACGCCGAGATCAACCTGCTGCATGACGGCCACGGCGATGATCAGCTTCGCGATCGACGAGGTCTTGTACAGCGTCGCCTGGCTCGGCGCCCGGGTTTTGGCGGCGTCCATGAAACCGGCCGTGTGGCTGTAGATGATGGCCCCGTCCCGGACCACCAGCATCGACAGCGATGGCACGTTGCTGTTATTCGCAATGAAGGTATCCAGTACCTGGTCCATATTGAT
>JAOUGR010000384.1 GCA_029857655.1 Gammaproteobacteria bacterium
GAGGGATGCCCCCATTCGGCCGCGAGCCAGGTGTCGTTGAAGTCGAGCCAGCGGATCATTGCGCCGATGTTGAACGCGGCCTGCACCGGGTCGAGCTCGTAGCTCGTACCGGGCACCCTGGCGCCGCCGGCCATGGTAGCGCCTGGCACGACCGGTCCCAGCAGACGCGTGCAGGCGGGAAAGCTGAGCGCCTGGAACCCGCAGGCCAGCGTGTCCATCAGGCAGTAGCGCGCGGTCTCGTAGGCGACCGGGCTGTCGATCATGGCATCGCACGCGTATTCGGCGATCTCCACCAGAACCCGATCCGGGGGCGGGCGTTCAGCCGACCGGCTGTCGTGATGACTCATGCAGGCACGCTCAGCGCTGGTCAGCGGGCGGGACCTTGCGAGGCTCCGGCCCGGTGTAGTTCGCGCTCGGGCGGATGATCTTGCCGTCCTGGCGCTGCTCCATCACGTGCGCGCCCCAGCCCGTGGTGCGCGACATCACGAACAACGGTGTGAACATCGCGGTCGGCACGCCCATCAGGTGATAGGCGACGGCGCTGAACCAGTCGAGATTGGGAAACATCCGCTTGATTTCCCACATGACCGATTCGATTCGTTCCGCGATGCGATACATACGATCGTCGCCGGCCTCGGCCGAGAGGCTCGCGGCAACGCGCTTGATCACAGCATTGCGCGGATCGGAAATCGTATAGACCGGATGGCCGAAACCGATGATGACTTCCTTTGTCTCGACGCGCCGCCGGATGTCGCGCTCCGCCTCGTCGGCGCTGCGATAGCGGTGCTGGATTTCGAGTGCGACCTCGTTGGCGCCACCATGCTTAGGTCCCCGAAGCGCGCCGATTGCACCGGCGATGCAGGAATACATGTCCGAGCCGGTGCCGGCAATCACGCGGGCCGTGAAGGTGGATGCATTGAATTCGTGTTCGGCGTAGAGGATCAACGAGGTGTGCATGGCACGGACCCAGGTGGCCGGCGGCGCCTTTCCGTGCAGCATGCGCAGGAAATGCCCGCCCGCGGAATCATCGTCGGTTTCCACTTCGATGCGTCGCGCGGACCTCGCGTAGTGATACCAGTAGCAGAGCATTGACCCGACCGAGGCGACCAGCCTGTCCGCGATACCTTGCGCTCCGGCGACACTGTGCGCCTGGTCCTCCGGCGCCTCGCAGCCAAGCTCCGAGACACCGGTGCGCAGAACATCCATCGGATGCGTGCTGGCCGGCAGCAATTCGAGCACCGAGCGCAGGCGACTCGACAACCCGCGCATGCCGCGCAGGCGGGCTTTGTAGGCCAGCAATTCCGCCGCATTCGGCAGCTTGCCATGCACCAGCAGATAGGATATTTCCTCGAATTCGCAGCTTTCCGCGATGTCCAGGATGTCGTAGCCACGGTAGTGCAGGTCATTACCGCTGCGGCCGACGGTACAGATAGCGGTATTGCCCGCCACCACGCCGGACAATGCGACGGATTTCTTCGGCTTGAAGCCCACCGCGTTTCCGCCTGACATTGTCATGACTCCCGGTTGCCCTTGAAGAGCTCGTCGAGCTTGCGCTCGTACTCATGGTAACCGAGCACTTCGTACAGGTCAGCGCGGGTCTGCATCTGGTCCACCACTGCCTGTTGCGATCCATCGCGTCGAATCGCGTCATAAACGGCGGTGGTCGCATGACTCATGGCCCGGAACGCCGACAGCGGATAGAGCACCAGCCGCAGGCCCGCATCGCGCAGCTCCGCCACCGTGAACAGGGGCGTACGGCCGAACTCAGTGATATTGGCCAGCACGGGCACGCCGACGGCGCGCGTGAACTGCCGGTACTCGTCAAGCGTTGTCAGGGCCTCGGCAAAAATCATGTCGGCACCGGCCTGGGCGTAACTTGCCGCGCGCTCGATTGCCGCCTGCTGGCCTTCGACCGCATGTGCGTCTGTCCTCGCCATCACGGTGAAGCCTGCCTCGGTGCGGGCATCGACCGCAGCCCGGATGCGATCGACCATTTCCTCGCGGGCGACCAACGCCTTGCCGGGCCGGTGGCCGCAACGCTTGGCCTGCACCTGGTCCTCGATGTGCATGGCCGCGGCTCCCGAGCGGATCAGATCGCGGGTCGTCCGGGCGATCGAGAATGCGGCGCCCCAGCCGGTGTCTGCATCGACGAGCAGCGGCAGCTCGCAGGCGCCCGTGATCCGGCGGACATCCTCGCACACGTCATTCAGGGTAGTGACACCCAGGTCGGGAAGGCCGAAGGACGCGTTGGCGACACCGGCGCCCGAGAGATAGATCGCATTGAAGCCGCTTTTTGCGGCAAGCAGGGCACTGAACGCGTTAATCGTGCCGATAACCTGCAGCGGCCGTTCGTTTTCGACCGCGGCACGAAATCTGTGTCCGGCGGAGAGGGCGGGCATGGCCCAATGATAACCAGTTGGGGGCCATTATTGCGCTCAAGCAACAACCGGTGGGGGCGGAAAGGTGCCGGGAATATCGAAGAGTATTGCGTGTTTGGCGGCAGGTGTTACGCTTGCGATCGGCAAACGGAAGGGGGGCCTGGACCGTTTGTTTGCATTATCCAACAAGGCTTCCTTGAGAGG
>JAOUGR010000386.1 GCA_029857655.1 Gammaproteobacteria bacterium
GCCACGGTTTATCTTTGGTGCCGCCGAAATCCGCCCTCTGGCTCAATGCGCGCGGTGAACGCATCGGCCCGATGCCGCTCGTTACGGGTTACGACACGCACGACCTCGTGGCACAGGTCTGCAGGCAACCCGGCGGTTACAGCTGGCAACTGCTGAATTGCAGGATCGCCCTGAAGGAACTCGGCGTGTCGGGTGCGGAATTCAATCCTGCGTTCAGGGAAAAGCGGCGGCTTTCAGTTGCACGCGATCTGTTGTTCGGCAATCGCTGGCTATATGAAGAACTCACGCGCAACAGCGAGGACATCGTGCTCGGCGATACGCTGCCCGAACTGGTAGAACGGATGAATGCGCTGAATGGTGATGATGTCGTCGACCTGGCGACGGTCGATGCAGCCGCCACGGCCTACGATGCCGCGATCGAGCGCGGACCGCGCTTCCACAATGACGAACAGCTTCGGCGCATCGCCTTCGCGCGGCGCTGGACGGCCGACCGGCTGCGCACCTGCAAATTCCAGAAGATCCTGGACCCGGGCGCGCGACCCCTGATGGCGATCCGCGAATACGTGATCAGCCGCAAGAGCATGGGTGGCATCCAGACCGACCTCGAATGCCGTGTGCTCGATCGCGCTGGCCGTCCGATCGAGGGGCTATTTGCGATCGGCGAGGCGGCAGGTTTCGGCGGCGGCGGCATGAATGGCAAGCGCAGTCTCGAGGGAACCTTTCTCGGCGGCTGCATGCTCTCGGGCCGGATCGCCGGCCGGGTGGCCTGAATGAACTACCGCCAGGCGATCAATATCGAGGATTTGCGCAGGATCGCACGCGACCGGTTGCCGCGCTTTGTCTTCACCTACGTGGATGGCGGTGCGGAAGATGAAATCACCCTGAATTGGAACCGCGAAGCCTTCGGCAGGCTGCATTTCCGGCCGCGCACACTGGTTGACGTCTCGAAGAGGGACCTGTCTACGCAACTGCTGGGCAAGCCTGCGGCATTGCCGATAGTGGTCGGGCCGACCGGATTGAACGGCCTGTCCTGGCGGGACGGCGACATGGAACTCGCGCGCGCCGCTTCCGCTGCGCGCGTCCCATTCGCGATGTCCACGGTCTCGATGAGTTTCGTCGAGGACATCGCACGCGAAGCCCCGGGTCGGCTCTGGCTGCAGGCCTACGTGTTTTCGGAGCGGCACATTACCGACGCACTGATCCGGCGCGCGCTGGATGCGGAATTCGAGGGGCTCATGCTGACCAGCGACTTCCCCGTCGCCGGCAAGCGCGAGGGAGACTGGCGCACTGGCCTGCTGCCGAGGCAGCAGTTCACGCTCGCGACAAAGCTCGACATGCTGATGCACCCGCGCTGGCTTGCGACGGTTGCGACGCGCCGGCCGCGATTTGTCAATGTCGAGCGCGAACTGCCACCGGGTGGCGACGTCAATAATTTCGTCGGCCACGGCATGTTCGATCCCTCCTTCCGCTGGGACGACCTGAAGCGCTTTCGACAACTCTGGCCGCACAAGCTGGTACTGAAGGGCGTGCTGCGGGCCGATGACGCGGAGCGCGCGGTGGCGATGGGCGTGGACGGTCTTGTGCTGTCCAATCATGGTGGCCGGCAACTTGACAGCGCGATCAGCGGGATCGACGCCCTTCCCGAAGTCGTGCGCGCCGTCGGCGGCCGCGCATCCATCCTCATCGACGGCGGCGTGCGCCGCGGCAGCGACATTGCAAAGGCGATTGCGCGGGGCGCGGAAGGCGTGCTGCTGGGTCGTGCGCCCGTCTATGGCCTCGCTGCCGGTGGCGCGGCAGGCGTGACGCGCGCGATCGAGATCCTTGCCGACGAATTCGACAGGACGCTTGCGCTGACTGGCTGCCGAAATGTCGGGGAGCTGACCGCGGACCTGATCGCGGCGCCTGCATGACCGAAGGCGGCAGCGACTGCGTGCGCGCACGGCAACCCATACGGAGCTATGTGCTGCGCGGCGGCCGGATCACGCGCGCGCAACGGCGAGCACTCGATGAGCTGTTGCCGCGATGGGGCCTGCCATTCACGCCCGGACCGCTCGACCTGGACGCCGCATTCGGCCGCTACCGGCCGCGGGTTCTTGAAATCGGCTTTGGCGACGGCGCGACGCTCGTGGAGCTCGCCCGGCTGAGACCCGATACGGACTTCCTCGGCGTCGAAGTCCATCCGCCCGGCATCGGGCACTGCCTGTTGGCGATGGAGGCTGGCGGTCTCACGAATATCCGCCTGATCGCACACGACGCGGTTGAGGTGCTGGGGAAGCAGCTGACATCCGGTTTGCTTGACGAAGTGCTGCTTTACTTTCCGGATCCCTGGCCCAAGAAACGCCATCACAAGCGGCGCATCGTTCAGCCTGCATTCGCGGAACTCGTCGCCGATCGCCTGAAACCCGGCGGCACATTCCATCTCGCGACGGACTGGGAGCCCTACGCCCTGCAGATGCTCGAAGTACTGAATGCCGAGCCCCGGCTTGCCAACACGGCAGCGGACGGGCGCTGGATCCAGGATCCCGCAGTCCGTGGCCCGACACGCTTCGAGCAGCGTGGCCGGCGCCTGGGCCACGAC